>DASXIH010000438.1:0-4794 GCA_036498125.1 Thermoanaerobaculia bacterium | reverse complement strand
ACGGATGACCTCGAGTTTCTCTTCGTTGTGGGCGATCGGCCCAGCCCGCGCCGCGATGATGTCGCGCACCTCGCCGACCCGGATCATGAGGAACTCGTCCAGATTGTGCGCGGCGATCGAGAGAAACTTCAGGCGCTCGAGCAGCGGGACGCCGGGATTCTCCGCTTCGCCGAGCACCCTTCGGTTGAACTCGATCCAGCTCAGCTCGCGGTCCAATAGGGGTAGACGGACCTCCGCTAGCGGAGGCGCCGCAACAACGGGCGGCGGCGCGCTCTCGGCTAGCGTTACCGTCCCGACGACGTCTTCAGGGGTCACTGACATGGCCCGAGTCAGCAATCCTATGTTGCATGGGTGTGCACGCGTGTAAATTTCGCATGAAGTCCACGCGAATTTCCGCAGCCCGGTTTCTCAGGCAACCTCGACCCAGAGATTCTCCGGACAGTCGAGTCCGAGCGTTTTCTTGACACTGCGAACGATGGCGCGCTCGAGCTCCGGATCGCTCACGAATCGATCTTCGGTGAACCGAAGCGTCTCGATCCCGTTCCGCTTCAGCAGCAGGGTGTCGACCCGAACGAAGACGCGATAGATGTCGAGCTGGCCCGCGTCGCGATTGCCGGCCTGCCGTTCGATGAGGTTCATGAGCGCACGAAGGCTGAGCTTGCGCGATGCCGGCATCGGTGTTTTCTCCTTCGTCGGGGTCTCGGGGCGAGGCAGCGGTTTGAATCCGAAGGCTGGACGGAGCGGAGGCTTCGGCGGCGGCATCGGAGCCGGATCGGGACTTGCCGCTTCCGGCCGTTCCGCGGGCGCCACGGCGCCGATCAAGAACTCGCGCATCGATTTCTCGGCGGCATCGCCGGCAGCCGCCAGCGCCCTGACGTATTCGGATGCGTTGAGCTCCTGTTCCTCGATGAGCCCGAGGGCGAGGAGTTTCGCGAACGCCCGATCACGCTCCGAGGCGTCCGCGCGCAGGCGGCGCGCCAGCTCTCCGGCGGTCTGCGCCCCATCGATCGCGAAGTAGAGCGCCCACTCGATGGCGCGAAGGCGAGTCCCCTCGGGCGGCGAGACCGCTTCTCCCATCCGGCGGTATACGGCGTGCGGAAGGATCGGGACGCCGCTCACACCGCCTCCCGCCCGTTGCGAAGTCCGACCACCAGAAGCGAGTGATTCCCCCGCCAGGAAATCGGCATCACAAACGTGGACTCCGGCAGATCGAGCGCCTCGACTTCGCCCCGCGTCAACGATCGCGGCACCGAGATTCGCCAGTTCCCGCCGAATGCCTTGCTGGCGTTCCCGGAAAGGACGTTGGAGAACTCCTGGCACATGTCCTTCAGAAGTTCGGGCGAATGTTGCGACTCCCCGTTGATCAGCAGCACGTCCCTCAGCATCTCGACCGGCGAGGTCAGGTAGATGCAGCCGTAGTACTCCCCCTCGATCTCGATCAGGCTCGTGTAGTCGAGCAGTTCCGGGTTGCCGAAGTGCATGTGCGGGTCGTCGAGCACCGGCTCGTCGTTGGGTGCGAGCTTCGCGAAGTAATCGAGGGTGATCCGCTTGAACAGCTTCAACTGCTCGACGTTCATTCCTTCTCCTGATCGGCCGCGGCGTTTCGAGCGTGGTCCTCGCGTACGGACCACTCCATCAGCAGCGCGGCGAGTGATGAGGTGATCACGGCGTCCGCGTCGCATCGGTCGACGACGCGGAGGCTGTGCTCGCGCATGGAAAGCAGCTCGAAGAGCGCCTCCTCTCCTTCGCTCCCTCCCGAGCGCGCTTGGATGAGACGCCCGTCCCGGAAATACAGCTCGCCCACGCGCCCGGCGTGCGACACGAATACCGTGCAGCTCTTTCGCTCCAGCTCCAGGATCTGGAGAAACGTCGGCAGCGAGATCCCGCGCACGCGGCTCTCACGCTGACGCCTGATGGCGCGGTCGATCCGGCTGACGAGGAAGTCCATGTCCCGCGGCTTGGCGATGTACTCCGCCGTATCGAGCCCGCCCAGCTCGTCGCGATCGCGGGCGGTCATCACGAACACCGCGATGTCGGGCCAGCGGCGTCCGACTTCGGCGACGAATCGCTTCCCTTCTTCCGGAGAGTGATCGAAGACGATCTCCGTCACGATCGCGTCCAATTCCGAATACCCTTCCAGAAGCGCGAGCGCCTCATTCGGATGGCGCATCGCGATCACCCGCCACTTCGGCCGCGCCAGGCGGAGACCGTCTTCCATCATCTCGGCAAGAAAGCCGTCGGGATCGACGAGCAGGATGTTTCCCGTGAGCGGAAGGCGCGCCGGCTGATCGCGATCTTCGTTCTTCACGTTGTCTGCTCCGATCCGTCTGGAAAGCGCCGTTGCCTGCATGCCGTCTCTCACCTCTGCTCTGCGGCATGCTGCGCCAGTTGGTCGAGCGCCTCCGACACCTCGCGTGGCGTGAACGGCTTTGTCAGGAAGCCGCAGGCGCCGAGCGCGATCGCCTCCATCGCTGTCTTGTGGCTGTTGAGCGCCGAGATCACCAGGATCGACGTTTGCGGCGCCATCTCGCGGATCTGACGGATCGCGCCGAGGCCGTCGAGCCGCGGCAGCGTCAGGTCCATGGTCACCATTTCGGGACGCTCGCGCGCGAACGTCGCAACCGCTTCCACGCCATCCTCCGCGCGGTACACGGAGGAGATCTTTCCCTCGTCGACGGAGCGCTGAATGGCGTCGCGGACGACGAGCGAGTCGTCGACGATCAGCAGCCTCACGGCCGCACCTCCCCGCGTAGCGGCAGCACGATCTGAAACGCGCAGAAGGCGCCCGGCTCGCTGTGCACCAGGATGGCGCCGCCCGCGCCCTCGACCTTTTCTTTCACCAGATCGAGCCCCACGCCGCGCCCCGCGTCTTCGGTCGTCTCGCTCGCCGTCGAGAAGCCGGGATCAAAGACCAACGGCGCGACCTTCGGATCGATCCCCCGGCCATCGTCCTGGAAAACGATCTCGATCTGCCGCCCCTCCTGATGGAGCCGGATCGCGAGCTGCAGAACGGCCTCGATCTCCTTGCCCGCGCGGCGGCGCTCTATCTCCGTCTCGATGCCGTGCACCATCGAGTTCCGCGCAAACTGAATCAGCGCATCGCGGACCAGCGGCTCGTACTCCGGCGGCAGGTCAGCGGGATTCCAATGCGCGATGAAACGCGCCGGCTTGGCGAGCCGCTTGGAAAGGTCGGAGATCAACGACCCGGCCGCTGCTGCGACGTCGGGCGCTCGCGGCGGAGCTTTCTCCGCGACCGGCGTTTTCGACGCGAGCTTCGACAGCCGGCCGATGAGGTCCTTCGCCTCCGCCCCGAGCGTTCGCAAGAGGTCGAGACAGCGGTCGAGATCCCGGAGAAGATCCGCCGTCACACCGCGCTCGCGCATCCCGGCCACCGCGTCTTCCGTCCGGTGGAGTCTCTCGGCAAAACTGCGAAGGCCGATCACGCCCGCTTCGCCCTTCAATCCGTGGAGGACCCGAAAGATGCTGTCGACGGCCGGGCGTGCGGCGGGGGATCCGTTCAACTGCAGGCGCAGCCGTCCCATCTGCGACAGCTCGGCGAGGAATCGCGTGAGGTAGTCGGTGAGCGCCTGCGGATCGACCTGCATCATCTCCATGGCGACGTCGAGCCGCTGCCGCGCCTGCCGCTCCTGCTCCTCGACCTCGGCCGACAGTTCCACCTCGCGGGTGCGGTCTTCGACGCGAACCAGGATGCGGCGGATGTCGCGTCCTTCCAGCGAGCGCCGGAACGTGAAGGCGAGGTGCCGTGCCGCCCGCCCGTCCCGCGCCGGAGCCGTCACCGAAACGAGCGGATTGATGTCGGCGACGAGCTTCTCGATGACGTTCGGGTTGAACAGCGTCTCGAGGTAGTCGTACGCCAGCTCGGCGCGTTCGTCGTCCGCGAGATCGCGGATGACCGAGGAGAACGTACGGTGAGCGACGTCGGGACGGCCGAAGATCGTCTCCACCGACGCCGAGTACTCGCCGGCGATCTGGTGATCGCGCTCCACGAGCAGAAACCCTTCCTGCACCGTCGCGAGAATCTCCTGCATCTGACGGTTTCTGAGAACCGAGATCCGCGAGTCGGCGCGCAGAAGATCCGTGAAGCCGACCAGTCGCACGTCGCGCGTCCCGTCGGCGGCGGTGAGCACCGGCTCGTACATCATCGATCGGTCGCGTCCCAGCGCACGGCGCAGCGCTTCCTGAATCGGCAGCTCGAGGTCGAGAATCAAGAGACCGCCGCCCCAGAATTCGTCGAGCAGCGATCCGATCGCGCGCGGACGGACGATCTCGCCGCCGAACGGACGGCTGATGACGTTCTGAAACTGCGTGCGCGAGATCGCGCCGCGAACGCCGCTCCGCTCGAAGATCAGAACGCCGGGCACTTCGCTGTCGCGCCGGAAGACCTCATCGATGTCGTTGCCCCGAGACGTAGCCGGCAACCGCACGTCCCAGCTCGGCAGCTCGCCGACGATCGACTGCGGCGTCAACGATGACAGGAAGAGATCGCCCGGAGTGCTGCCCGTAGCCACGCGGAGACTCTATGAGCATGCCTCTGGCCCACGCGACCAGGACCATTCGAAGAACATGTGAAGATTCTGTGTGGCGCCGCCGACTCAGCGGCGGATCTCATGCGTTTGTTGTAGAGTCAATGTGGAGAATACGTAAAGTTTGACGTCCCTCAACGACCTGCGCGTGGCAGGCGGGAAAGACTTTTCGCTCGACGACTTCGACCCCGCGGACAAGAGCGTCGCACCCGGCGACAAGGACGAGACGCTCGAAAAGAGCGCGAAGCTC
>DASXIH010000437.1:0-6814 GCA_036498125.1 Thermoanaerobaculia bacterium | reverse complement strand
CTCAGGCGCACAAGAAGTTCCATCCCGGATTCACACGCGGCTACATCGCGTCCCAGGCGTACGCCGACAAGTTCAAAAACAAAGACATTCGCCCGAAGGGGAAGAAGACGGCGGACTTCGACACGAAGCCGTTCACCGATCAGTACGTGTGGCTCGGAGCAGACGCACACAAGAAACTTTTCGATTTCATCGACGACTGCGAAACGGACACGACCGCGAAAGTCGACGTCTTTATCTACGACAACGACCATCCCGACGTCATCGCCGCGATCTGCCGCATCGGGAAGCAAGGGCGGTTGCGGGCGATCATCGACAACGCCCCGCTGCACACGAAGACGGGCGCCGTGGAGATCACGGCCGCGAAGATGATCACCGACGCCGCCGCGACGGCGAACGTAAAGCGCGGGTGTTTCGAACGCTTCCAGCACAACAAGGTCTTCATCAAATCGGACAAGAATGGCAACGCTCAACGCGTGTTCTTCGGCTCGATGAACTTCTCGATCCGCGGCCTCTACGTGCAGGCAAACAACGTCATCGTCGTCGACGACCCGGCCACGGCGCAGAAGTTTAAGGACGCGTTTGACAACGCGTTCGTTAATGCATTCACCACTCCGGCGAAGAAAGAGAAGCTGAATACTGCTAAGTTCGCAGCGGGCGATTTCGCACAGGGGTACATGGCGCTCTCGGCAACCGATACAGCTGACCTGCCGAAGTTCTCGCTTGCCCTCTCGCCTCACAAAGATTCATCCGTCTCGCTGAGTCCAATGTCTGACCGCATTCGGAGCGCGACGAGCTCCGTGTTGTACGCCGTGATGGCGCCGACGGGATCGGGACCGGTGCTGACGTCCTTGCGGGCGCTCGCGGCGAATCCGATCGTCTTCTCATATGGCACGGTGGAGACCGCCACGGGACTTGCGGTGCAGAGCCCGAACGGCGCGATGGGAGACGTGACCGGGTTTGCCGCCCTGACGAAGAATGTGCCGCCGCCCTTCACGGCAGAATTCGCTGGCGGCGCTGGGATGCACATCCACAACAAGTTCGTGGTGGTCGACTTCAACGGTGATAACCCGACAGTCTTCACCGGTTCGTCCAATCTCGCCGCAGGCGGCGAGCAGTCGAACGGCGACAGCCTCGCAATGATCGAGGATGCTGCGATCGCGAACATGTACGCGATCGAGGCCGTCTCGCAGTTCGATCACTATCACTACCGGAGCGCGAAAAAAGCCGCCACCAAGAGCGCCCCTTTGATGCTTTGGTTTCCCGGACAGCCGAAGAAGCCTTCGCCTTGGTGGAAGTCGTATTACGACAAGACGACCATCCAGATGCGCGATCGTTGCCTTTTCGCGGGCGTGTCGCTACCCCCCGGCATGGAAGCCGTAAAGACGCCCGACTGGTCGTCACTCGACAAAGCCGCCGGCGCCGCTGCGAAGAAGAAGAAGGCATCCTCGAAGAGGACGTCCTCGAAGAAGGCATCGTCGAAGAAAACATCCTCGAAGAAAGCGGCCTCAAAGAAGGCGTCGAAGAAGAAGGCGACGGCCGGCAAGAAAACGGCCGCGAAGAAGACGGCGAAGAAAGGAAGTTCGAAGAAACGTTAGAACAGAGTCAAACGCGGTATCCCAAATCGTTCGCGCACGGCCCGCCGGAGGTATGCCTCCTCCGTTCGCGCGCGGGTCTTCTCGTCGATGCCGGGCGGGAGCGCGATGACCGGGCGTTCGGCCTCGGGGAGAGATGCGAGGAGCAGGTCGATCATCTCGCGCTCCAACTCGATGAGCTTCTCCTCGATCCGAGGAACGCTTTTCTCAGCGGCCAGCGAGCGGACGCGATCGGCGAACGGGTCGGGCAGCTGCAAGGCCAGCGCTTCGAGAGCCTCGGACGAACCCGCTTCGGGCGTCGACGAGCCTTCCCCGACGGTCAGCTCCCGCCGCTCGTCCCACAGTTCCTTCACCGCGTGCTTGCAGTAGTGGATGCTATTGACGATCTTCTTCCGATCGGCCGCTTTCTCGAAAACGGAGTCGATCGCCTCGATGATCACGGGTAGCGGGATTCCCGCCGCCTGCCACTCCTTCATGAGCGCCCAGTCTTTCGGGTTGACCACGAACGGCGTCCCGCGCTTCGAAGCGAAATGACTCTCGATTTCCGCGAAGTAATCCATGTCACGCTAAAATCGCACATCTCGGAGCCACTTGTGTCTACAGCCGCCCCGCCGCGCGCGGAAGTCACCGTCTACTCACCGCTCTTCTCTCCCTTCCGGCAGATGATCGACGGCGAGTCCACCGTCTCCATCGGTCGTGCCTCGGACTGCACGATTCCGATCAAGGACCGCTATCTCTCCCGGAAGCATGCCGAGATCGTCCTCGAGAACGGCTCCTGGCTCGTCAAGGACCTCGGCAGCGCAAACGGAACATACCTGAACGGCAACCGCGTCGACCGCGATTCGCCTCTGAAGAACGGCGACCGCATCCGCCTCGGCGACACGGAGATCGTCTTCGCCGCGGCGGAGCACAACACCGACCGGATGCTCGCCGTGGCGAACCATCACATCAGCGCCACGATCGCGATCCCGGTCCACGATCTCGACTCCGTCACGCCCGCGAACGGGAGCGACGTCTCGCGCCTCCAGACGCTCACGCTCCTCGCCCGCGAGCTGATCGAAGACCGCCCGATGGCGGAGCTCTTCGGCTTCATCGTCGACCGCGTCTTGCAGCACTTGCAGCCGTCGCGCGCAGCCATCGGCCTCCTCGCCCCGGACGGCAAGTCGTTCAGCGCCGTCGAGGTGCGCCGCCAGGACCAGACCGACTCGAGCGAGTTGAAGATCAGCCATACGTTGCTCGCCGAGGTCGTCGAGGAGAAGAAGGCGCTGGCGTTCATGGACGTCGGCCTCGACGAGAAGCTCTCCCGCGCGCAGTCGATCATCATGCAGGGCATCCACTCGATCATCTGCGCGCCGCTGACGGTCGCCAACAACGTCGCCGGCGTGCTCTACGTCGACTACCTCTTCAACCAGCGCCAGATCGAAGAAGACGACGTCCGCCTCGTCGCGCAGATCGCGCGGTTCGCAGCGACCAAGCTCGAACAGACCCGCCTTCGCGAAGAGGCGATCCAGAAGCGGATCATCGACGAAGAGCTGCGCACCGCATCGACGATTCAGAAACGGCTCCTCGCGCCCGCGCCCTCGGGGATCAAGGGCTACTCGTTCGCCGGCCTGAATCGCGCCTGCCGCACCGTCAGCGGCGACTACTACGACTTCGTCGTCCGTCCCGACGGGAAGATCTACTTCGTCATCGGCGACGTGAGCGGCAAGGGCGTCACCGCGGGCCTGATGATGGCAGGCCTCCAGGCGGCATTCCGCATCTACACGAAAAACGACCCCGACCCGGCGACGCTCGTCGGACAGCTCAACGTGGCGCTGAAAGAAAACCTCCCGCAGTCGAAGTTCGTCACGCTCTTCCTCGGGCGCCTCGACACCGCGACCGGCATCATCGAGTACGCGAACGCCGGCCACACGCCGCCGATCTTCGTCCGCACCGAGGGCGCCGAGGAGCTGGGTGATACCGATCTGCTTCTCGGCGTCGTGACGCGCGCGATCTACACGAAGCGCACCGTCCAACTCGAGCCGGGCGACGCGCTTGTGCTGTTCACGGACGGAGTCTCCGAGGCGGAGAACATCGACGGCGGCATCCTCGGCACCAGCGAGCTGACCGCGCGCCTCGCCGCCCTCCACGGCCGCGACGCTGACGCACTCGCGATGGCGGTGGACGACGCGGTCATCGCGCACGTCGGCGGTGAGGCGGACGCATTGGGGGACGATGTGACCCTGGTGGTCGTCAGTCGGAACGCGTAGTCCGCAGCCAGGCGTCGATCGCCGCATTGGCGCGATCGTTCTTGAAGTTGTACCAGGCCTTCTCCAGCGTGCGATCCTCGGCGATTGCAGCGCGGAACGACTCCACCTTCTGAAAATGCGCACGTTGCGGGAGGGTGAGGGTGCGGAGGAACGCGCGCTGGTCGTCGTCGTCGGACTGAGTCGGGACGCGGGCATAGCGGGCGTCCGTCAGCTCCTCGCGAGATTCGACCACCTCGCCGGTTTCCTTGTCGAGGTAATAGAGGATGACGCCGCTGCGGTCGAGGTAGGCCGCCTGGAGTCCCTCCCGATCGATCTCCTCACGTAGGACGGGCTTCAGCCCGTCCTCAGTTGGGCGGGCTGAAGCCCGCCCTACCTCGGCCCACGAGGCGTTCTTCGCGAGGAACTCCCGCTCCTTCTCCTCGCGCCTTCGCTGCGAACCGCGCCACCAGAGGCGGATGCGCTGCATCAGGGAGACAGCCATAAACCCGATGATATCGTTCGCCGCATGACCCAGGACCGGCTCGCGGCGAGCCTCGACATCGATCGGGCGTCGCCGGGCGAGATCGTCAGGATCATCCAGGAGCAGGACGCGCTCGTCGCGGCAGCGGTGGCGACACAGGCCGACCGGATCGCCCAGGCGATCGACCAGATCGCCGACCGGCTCTCCCACGGCGGACATCTTTTCTACGCCGGCGCCGGCACCAGCGGACGCATCGCACAACTCGACGCCTCGGAGCTGCAGCCGACGTACGGCATCGGTCCGGAGCTCGTCCGCGTCATCATGGCGGGCGGAGAGAAGGCGTTCACGAGCGCTGTCGAGGGTGCCGAGGATGATGAGGATGCGGCGATCGCGGCGATCAACGAGAGCGTGAAGGCGGAGGATGCGGTCGTCGGTATCGCGGCGTCGGGGACGACGCCGTTCACGGTCACCGCGGTCCGGCGCGCGAACATGCTCGGCGCGCTGACGGTCGGCATCACGTCGACGCCTGGCTCGCCGCTCGCAGCGGAAGCCGACATCGCGATCGAGGCGATCACCGGCCCGGAAGTGATCATGGGATCGACCCGCATGAAGAGCGGCACCGCGCAGAAGATGATCCTCAACACGATCTCCACCGGCGTGATGATCCGCCTCGGACACGTCTACTCGAACCTGATGATCGACATGCCAGCGACGAACGAGAAGCTGCGCAACCGCGCAGTGCGGATGGTCGAGCTCGCGGCGAAGGTGACGCGCCCGATGGCGGTGCAGGCCATCCGCGAGGCGGACGGCAACGTTCGCCGCGCCATCGAGATCGCCAGCAAGCAATGAAGATTCGGCAGCTTTTCGGAAGAGCGTTCGTTCGCGGCGCGATTCAGGACGACACGCTGATCACGGTCGGCGACGAGGCGATCATCGACGTGTCGCAGACGAACGACGTTCCCCTTGTTGCGGAACGCACCAGCTGTTTGATCGCACCAGGGTTCATCGACGTGCACGTGCACGGCGGCGATGGGGCGGACTTCATGGACGCCGATGTCGGGCAGAACGAACGCATCCTCCGCTTTCACGCGAAGCATGGGACGACGGCGCTCTGTGCGACGACGTTGTCGGGTTCTTCGGGCGACATCCAGAAAGCTGTGAAAGCAATCGCCGGCGTCCAGGGCGGGGGGGTGGTCGGGATTCATCTCGAAGGGCCTTTCATCAACCGTCAGCGTGCCGGGGCGCAAGACGCATCATCGATCCGGCCAGCGGACATTCACGAGCTCTCGGCGCTCCTCGCGCTCGCACCACGCATGCGCTGGATGATGACGGTCGCGCCGGAGCTCGACGGCGCGCGCGCGCTCATCGAGCATTTCAAAGACCGCGTCCTCTTCTCGATCGGCCACACCGCGGCCGGCTACTCCGAAGCCGCGGCGGCGCTGGAGTGGGGCGCGCGGCACTTCACCCACCTCTTCAACGCGATGACCGGCATGCATCACCGCGAGCCGGGGGTCGTCGGCGCGGCGTTCGTCTCCGACGCGACGGCGGAGCTGATCGCCGACGGCATCCACGTCCATCCCGTCATGCTGCGCATCGCGGCGACCGCGATGCCGCACCGGATCGCGCTCGTCACCGACGCCATGCGCGCCTGCGGCCTCGCCGACGGCGAATACAAGCTCTACGGCTACGACGTCCGCGTCGCGGAAGGCGCCGCACGGCTCGCCGACGGTACGTTGGCGGGAAGCGTGCTCACGATGGGAGACGCGGTGAAGAACATGGTCGAACTCGCCGACCTCCCGATCGAGATGGTGCTGCCGCTGGCGAGCGAAGTGCCGGCGCGCGTGATCGGCATCTCCGACCGCAAGGGACGCATCGCACGGAACGAGGACGCCGACTTCGTGCTGCTGACCGACAAGCTCGAGATCGACCGCGTCATCGTGCGGGGCGCCGACGCGTGAAGTGGGAAGAGTGTGAAAACTACGACGCAATGTCGCGGCGCGCGGCCGAGCTCCTCCTCGCCGCGATTCGCGAAGATCCGCGCGCGGTGCTCGGGCTGCCGACGGGCCGCACGCCGGTCGGCATGTACGACCGCGTCATCGCGGAGTGCTCGCGCCAGTACCACTGCTTCAGCAACGTGACGACGTTCAACCTCGACGAATACGCCGGCATCCCGCGCGAGCATCCCGGCAGCTACTTCACTTACATGAAGCAGCACCTCTTCGACCACGTCGACCTCGACCCGGCGAACGCGCACATTCCGCATGGCGACGCCCCCGATCTCGCTGCCGAATGCAGCCGGTACGAAGGCGAGATCGCCGCCGCCGGCTCCCTCGGCCTCACGTTCCTCGGCCTCGGCCAGAACGGACACATCGGCTTCAATGAGCCGGACACGCCGTTCGACTCGCGCACGCGCGTCGTCGAGCTCTCCCACTCCACCCGCGTCGCCAACGCCGATCTCTTCGCCGACCGCAAAGTCCCCACGCACGCGATCACCATCGGGATCGGAACGATCC
>DASXIH010000436.1:0-5017 GCA_036498125.1 Thermoanaerobaculia bacterium | reverse complement strand
CGAAGAACGCCGTAAATCGTCATCAGGATTCCGCCGGTGAGGGAGAGCCACCAGAAGCCGACCGGGACGTGCGACACCCGCCGCCGCTCCGACGCAATCCACTGGATGATGAAACGCGTCGCGAAGATCGCCTGCGCGACGAAGCCGAACGCGGCGAGGAGGTCCCAGTGCCAGGACGCCGGATTGAGGTGGCTCACGCGTCCTCGCGCAGCTTGTAGTGGAGCATCCGCTTCCCCATCCACCGCACCGCCATGCAGTCCACCAGTCCGCGGAACGCACGATTCATCGCGCCGTACTTCGAGACGCCGTACTTGCGGGCGCGATGGTTCACCGGCATCTCGATGACCTTGTAGCCCGCCATCCGGACGAGCGTCGGGAGGAAGCGGTGCATGCCGGTGTAGAGCTGCACCTTGTCGATCGCCTCGCGCCGGACTAGCTTTAGCGAGCAGCCGGTGTCGGTGATCCGGTCCTTCGTGATCCAGTTGCGGACGCCGTTGCCGATGCGCGACTGCATCTTGCGCGACCAGGTGTCGTTCCGGTTGACGCGGACGCCGATGACCATGTCGCTGCCGCTCATCTGTTGCGCCGCCATCATCTTCGGGATGTCGGCCGGGTCGTTCTGCAGGTCGGCGTCCAGCGAGACGACGAACTTGCCGCGCGCCGCGCGCCACGCTGCATCGAGCGCCGCCGTCTGCCCGCTGTTCTTTTCGAACGAGAGCGTCCGGAGCATGGGGTACTTCGCCTTCAGGTCGTGAAGCACCTGCAGCGACTTATCAGACGACCCGTCGTCGACCGCCACGACCTCGTAATTCCACCCCGTCCCATCGAGCGCCCGTCCGATCTCTTCCATCAGGATCGGCAGGTTCTCCTCCTCGTTGTACACGGGGAAGACGACGGAGAGATCGGGAGCCGGAGTCATCTGCCGCGAAGTGTAACTGCCTCACGCGGGATACGGATACCCCGCGGCGAGCGCGTTCTCCAGCGTCTCGTCGTGGCCGTAGATGTCTTCGAAGAAGTGAACCTCGCCGTTCTCGCCCACGCTCGCGGTGCTGTAGATGATCATGATCGGGATCGGCTTCGGCAGGTTGATCTGGGTCGGGTCGCCGTCCTTCATGTGCTTCCTGATCTCCTCGGCGGTCCACTGCGGCTGATCCCGGAGCACCCACTGCGCGAGCGCCACGGGATCCTCGAGGCGGATGCAGCCGTGGCTGAAGTCGCGCCGCGTCTTCGAGAAGAGCTCCTGCGACGGCGTGGAGTGGAAATAGACGTTGTTCTGGTTCGGGAAGATGAACTTGATGAGGCCGAGCGCGTTGTTCGCTCCCGGCTTCTGCCGCACCTGTAGCGCGAACGAACGGAGCTTCGCGAGCGTGTCGGAGTCGACGTGGTCGGTGTCGACCGCCTCGCCGTCAGGGGTCACGAGCTCGTAGCCGTTGCGCGCGAGGTAGCCGGGGCTCGCCGCGATCTTCGGGATCAATTCCTTCGCCTGAATGCTCGCCGGGACGCCCCAGTACGGCCGCAGCACGACGTACTGCATCGTCGCGGCGAATACGGGCGTCTGATGCGAGTACGCCTTTCCGACGACGACGCGCATGGCGAGCTGCGTCTCCCCCTTTTCGTTCCACGCGCGCAGCACGAACTCCGGGATGTTGACGATGACCGGCGGCGTGTCGAACTCCATCGGCGCCCAGCGCCACCGCTCCAGCGCCCACTGGATCTGCTTCACGCGGAAGCTGAGCGGCGTGTTGAGCGCGCGGAACGTCTTGGCGCTGATCACGCCGTCCGGCTGGAGACCGTGGCGCGACTGGAACCGCTTGACCGCGGTGAGGAGCGCCCCGTCGTAGACGAGCCGCTTCGGATCGATGTTCGTAGTTGCCGGCAGGTCGCCGACGCGCCGCAGCATCCGCGCGAGCTGCGGGGCGGCGGCGTAGGCCTCTCCCGGCTTGATCGTCTTGTCGTCCGGCAGCGGAGTCTCGTGCGCCGCATCGGCCGCGAGCTGGCGGTAGGTCGAAAGAGTCCGCTGCAATCGCCGGTACTCCTCGTACGGCGGCTCGATCTGCGAGAGCATCACCGCGGGATCGGGAGCGTCCTTGATCTGGGTCAGGAGCTTCGGGAGGTAGTACTTCTTCGACTCGATATCGAGCTCGAAGCGGAGGTTCCGAGGATTAATGCGCCCGATGTGGAGGTCGGAGATGTAGCGCATCAGCGACGCGGTCACCGCGACGTCGAAGCGCGCCAGCGCCACGTCGTCCGGATGGCCGGTGCTCAGCGTCTGCAGCCGCGCCCCCCAGCGCGAGCCGTCGTAGTCGACCGCGTTGATCCCCTTCACGTCCGCCGACTCGAAGAGCGCGATGGCCGCGAGTGCCTGCGGCGTGACCTTGCCGTTCCGCGACCACGCGAAGGCGTAGTTCAGCGGCTCGTAAAAGTTGACGAGGTGCTTTCGGTAGTCGCTGAAGTCCGGCCACCGCAGATCGTCATCGTGTCCCGCTGTGACCAGCGTGCGAATGGTCGCCGGACCCGCGTCCTGCGCGGCGATCGGGACGGCAAACGATGCGGCGAGAAGGAGCGCGACGATGATGGAACGCATTACCGCGGCAGGTTAACCGAGAACGCGCGCTCGAAGTTCGATGTCGTCTTTTCTGCCACGAAATCGAGCGATTCCTGCCACAAAGTGGCGAGCAGCTCCGCCACCTTCACCACGAACGCGGGCTCGTTCTGCTTGCCGCGGTACGGCACGGGCGCGAGGAACGGCGTGTCGGTCTCGATCAGCACCCGGTCGTGCGGCAACGCCTTCGCGACGCCGCGCAGCATCTCCGCGCTCCGGAAGGTGACGATCCCGGAGAACGAGATGAAGAACCCCGCCGCGACGAGCTTCTCCGCGACCTCCAGCGATTCGGTGAACGAATGCAGAATCCCCCGCGCGCCGCTGCGGAGCAGGATCTCGACACAGTCCTCCGTCGACTCGCGGTTGTGCACGATGATCGGCTTGTCGAGCTTCTTCGCCAGCGCGATGTGCCGTTCGAACACCGCGATCTGCGTCTCGCGCGGCGAGTGCATGTAGTGGTAATCCAGCCCGCACTCCCCGATCGCGACGACCTTCGGATCGTTCGCCAGCCGCTCGATCTCCGCAAACGCCGCGTCGTCGCAGTCCTTCGCCTCATGCGGATGAAACCCCACCGCGCACCAGACGTCGTCCCGCCCCGCCGCCACCGCAATCGCCTCCGCCGCATCCTCCAACTTCGTCCCCGGAACGACGAACCCCCGCACCCCGCCCGCCCGCGCGCGTTCGAGCGCCGCGTCCGCCGCGGACACGGTGAGGTGGCAGTGGGAGTCAGTGAATCGCACTGTCGGTCGCGCTGGCGTCTGGTTCGTCGGTCACGGTCTCCTCGACCAGCTTCCCGTCGCGGACAACAACGATGGCAGTGTTCGTTCGGCGAGCGATCTCTCGAGCACGTTGCGCTGCGCGAAGAAGCGCGCGTGGGGCGCCCTGCATGTCAGCGTCAGGTAATTTTGACTCCAACTCCCGGCTCATGGATTCGCTCCTTCGTCGATGAGGCGCGGACGCGGTCCGCTGTTGTCATACAACTGCCAGAAATCAACCTTCTTGCGGTAAATCTCAACAAAGTTTCGCATACCGTTGGCGAAACGTCTTTCAATGATTTCGGGCGCGACGTCGTGCCCGCCTTGCGCGACACGCATTGCTACCCGGGCGATCGCCTCATCGACCGAGCCGAGGGAGAGGAAGATCGTCTTGACGATGAAGCCCTGTGCGCGCCATCGGTCGATTCGATGAACGTAAGTGCGCCCAGAGAACGTCGTCTCGAAAGCAAAGCTGCGGCCCTCGGTTGCATGCCGATCGATTTCTCGAAGCATCATGCGGCCTGCACGAATCGCAGCCACTTGAGGTGCGAACGGAGAAAGACCCACCGCGATGAGATCCGCGTTAACGAACACCAAGAGGCCCGCCTCGGCCGGGAGAAACTCTCGCGCGAACGTCGTCTTCCCTGCCCCGTTCGGCCCCGCGATGATGACGACTTTCTTTTCGGGACTCTTCATTCGTCATTCGTCATTCGACATTCGTCATTCACACCCGCTCCACCAAAATCGACAGCCCCATTCCACCGCTGATACACAACGTGGCGAGCCCGAGCCGTTTGTCGTGGGCCCTGAGGGCGTGGAGGAGGGTGGTAGTGATGCGGGCGCCGGTGGCGCCGATGGGGTGGCCGAGGGAGATGGCGCCGCCGTGGACGTTGAGCTTGGAGCGATCGAAGTGCAGCTCGCGGTCGCAGGCGATCACCTGGGCGGCGAAGGCTTCGTTGAGCTCGATGAGATCGATGTCGTCGAATTGCACGCCGGTGTCGGCGAGGAGCTTGCGCGTGGCGGGGACGGGGCCGATGCCCATGATCTTCGGATCGACACCCGCCTGCGCGTAACCGACGATGCGCGCCATCGGCGTCAGATTGTGTTCGCGCACCGCCGCTTCGCTCGCAACGAGCATCGACGACGCGCCGTCGGTGATGCCGCTCGAATTGCCGGCGTGCACTGTCCCGTTCTTGCGAAAGACCGGCGGAAGCTTCGCGAGCGAGCCGAGATCCGTCTCGAAGCGCGGATGCTCGTCGTGATCGAGCTGCGAGAGCGCCACAATCTCGTCCGCGAAGCGATGCTGCTCGTAGGCGCGTGCCGCCTTCTGCTGCGACTCCATCGCGAACTGGTCCTGCTCGTCGCGGCTGATCGAGTAGCGGTCGGCGAGCGTTTCCGCGGTCGCGCCCATCATCTCGTCGGCCAGCGGACACATGAACCCGTCGCGGTACATGCCGTCGACGACTTCCGCATTGCCCATGCGCATCCCCCAGCGGACGCGCGGGAGGAGGTACGGCGTGTTCGACATCGACTCCGTACCGCCCGCGAGAAGCACCTTCGCGCGGCCGAGGCGGATCTCGTCGGCGGCGTTCATGATCGCGCGCAGGCCGGAGCCGCACGCCTGGTTCACCGTGTACGCCGGCGTCTCGTGGCGCAGTCC
>DASXIH010000435.1:0-6769 GCA_036498125.1 Thermoanaerobaculia bacterium | reverse complement strand
CGCCGCTCTGACCGCTGCAGATCACGGAAGTACCTTCGAGCGAAACCGAAACCGACGGCGGCGCGGCGATTGTTTGGGTGTAAGACGCTGCCGCGCTGGGACAAGAACCGGTGAATCCCGTCACTTGATATGCCGTGGTGGCCGCCGGGGCCACCGTGATCGTTCGCGTTTGTTCGCCGGTCGACCACTGATAGCTGGTGTAGCCCTCGCCCGCATCGAGAATCACGGGCGTGTTGGCACATGCCGGCAAAGAGCCGCTGCTCGACGTCACGGTTGGCATCGGCGGCGTGACGCAGGTGGCCGTCAAGTCGACATTGCTGACGCGGCTGCCGGCGGCGCTGCTGGCGCGCAACTGCAGGGTAAAGAGACCATCGACGTCCGGCGTGAAGGTCGGGGCGGCGATGGTCGCCGAAGAGAACGCGGCCACGGAGCCGGCTGGGCGTCGCAGTACGCGCCAGTTGAATGTCGTTGCCGTCGAATCAGTCGTGCCTAACTGGCGAATCGATCCGGTTACCGACGTCGCGGAATCGATCATTGCCGCGGTCGAGATCGCGGGACGCGCCAGGCGGATCTTATTCGTGCCGGATTCGCAGACGAGCAGATCGCCGCTCGCCAGCATGTGCAGTCCAGTGGGGTGCTTGCTTTGCCCTTCGGTGCCGGTGCCGTCTTCCGTGGTCGTCCAATTCGGCACGCCGAGGACAGTGGAGACAGTGCCGTCGAGCCCGATGCGCCGGATCGTGTCATTGAAGGAATCGGCGACATAGACGTTGCCGGCCGCGTCGCACGCGAGCCCGCCCGGATTATTGAAACGCGCCGTCGATGGAGCGCCGTCGACATAACCGCTCTGACTCGGATTACCGGCCACCGTCGTCACGGCGCCCGCCTGCGTCACGCGCCGGATGGCGTTAGAGTCGGAGACGTACACGTTTCCAGCGCCGTCGACTGCAATGCCGATCGGGACATTGAAGCGGGCCGCATTGCCGATGCCGTCGGTATTTCCACGCGCTCCGGCGAGGCCGGCGAGTGTCGTTACGACTCCCGCCGGAGTGATCTTGCGAACGGTGGCATTGTATTGATCGGTCACATAGAAATTGCCGGCGGAATCCGTCGCAATGCCGGCTGGCCCATAGAAAAACGCGCTGCTGCCGGTGCCGTCGCTGCTGCCGGTACTGCCAAGGTGTCCGGCGAACGTCGTCACGACTCCCGCCGGCGTTATTTTTCTAATGGCCTGATTGTCGTGATCGGCGACATAGACGTTGGCGCCGGCGTCGATCGCCAGCCCCTGAGGGGAATTAAACCGCGCCGCCGAGCCGGTGCCGTCGACCGCCCCTGAATAACCGTTGCCGGCGAGTGTGGACACGATGCCGGCTCTGATTTTGCGGATCGAATCATTGTAGATGTCGGCGACGTAAACGTTGCCCGCGCTGTCCGACACCGCGGCGTGGGGATAACGAAAACGTGCCGAGGCGGCCGGGCCGTCGATGAAGCCTCCGGGATCGGAGTTTCCGGCGATCGTGGTGACGTCACCGTTGAGATCGATTTTCCGGACTTTCAAATTCGCACAATCGGAGACGTAGATGTTTCCGGCGCCGTCAAGCGCCACGCGCTCCGGGGCATTGAAGACCGCCCAATACGTGTGGCCGTCGACGTCGCCATAGAAACCGGCCGAGCCGGCTACGGTCGTCACGACGCCGGCCGGCGTGATCTTACGAATTGTGTCGTTGGAGCTGTCGGCGACATAGATATTTCCGTTAGCATCCGAGGCTAGGCCGCGGGGATAGTGAAAACGCGCGGCGCTGCCGGTGCCGTCCGATGATCCTGAGAAGCCGGCGCGTCCGGCAAATGTCGTCACCGCACGTTGCGGTGTGATCTTGCGAACGACGTTGTCCCCGACCTGCGAAACGAACAGGTTGCCGGAAGGGTCGATGGTGATGTCGTCCAGTGACTGCAGGCGGGCCGCGCTCCCCGTGCCGTCCACGATGCCGCACCAACCCGCGGTGCCGGCGATCGTCGAAACGGTGCCGCTAGTGCTCAGGGCGCGGACGACGCAATTGCCGGCATCGGCGATGTAAAGCGTTCCCGCTGGATCGAACACGAGGCCGGTGGGATTGTTGAGGAGTGCCGTCGCTGCGGGGCCGTCCGTGCTGCCTGCTTGATCGGCATGGCCGATCATTGTCGTGACGACGCCCTGCGGTGTGATCTTCTTGACGACATGGGCATACGAGTCGGCGATCCACAAATTGCCACTCTGGTCGACCGTCAGCGCGAGTGGAAATCGGAAGCGCGCCTGCGCGCCCGTGCCATCGGCGGTCCCTGTCTGGTTTGCCAAACCGGCCAGCGTGGTGACTTGTCCGCTGCTGATCTTGCGGACCGTGGCGTAGTTGTCGCCCACGTAGATGTTGCCGGAGCGGTCGACAGCGATTCCGTAAGTCAAACCGAACCACGCGGTGCTCACGTCGCCGTCCGCCTTGCCGAAACCGCCTTGCGGTCCGGCGAACCATTCGGACGTCAGCTGCTGCCCCGACGCAGCCTGAACAATGACAAAAATCGCAAATATCAAAAAGACGATCGACGATCGACGACGCATCGAAGGGACCTCGCTCTTTCAGGTGATTCCCGCTGAACCTTGTTTACTCTGCGCGAAACGCCCCCGGGCCGGCGAGTGCGAGCGCACCAAACCCCGAGCCTCGGGGGTTGGGTGGACGGGCTGCACTCTACCGCGCAACTTCGCGACGGACAACCGCAAAAAATGTCCGGTGGCCGCGTGGCGTAACGCGTCCCGAATAACGAGTACCTCTCCCGCGTTACCTTCGCGCGTGAACCGCACCACCCGAGAGATCCGCATCGGCAACGTCACGATCGGCGGCAACCACCCGATCGCCGTGCAGTCGATGGCCGCAACCCGGACGCAGGACATCCCCGCGACCATCCGGCAGGTCGAACTGCTGGAGGCCGCCGGCGCCGACGTCATTCGCATCGCCGTCGACAACCCGAAGGACGTCGCCGCCCTCGCCGAGATCCGCGCCGCACGCCCCAACGCGAACCTCTCCATCGACCTCCAGGAGAACTACCGGCTCGCCGAGAAGGTCGCGCCGTACGTCCAGAAGATCCGCTACAACCCCGGCCATCTCTACCACCTGGAGCGCGAGAAGCCGGTGCGCGAGAAGGTCCGCTACCTCGTCGACATCGCCCGCTCCCACGGCTGCGCCATGCGCATCGGCGTCAACGCCGGCTCCGTCGATCCCGAGAAGATCGCGAAGTATCCGAAGGACGACTCGATCACGCCGATGCTCGACTCCGCGCTCGAGCACTGCGCGATGCTCGACGACCTCGGCTTCGACCAGTACTGCGTCTCGCTCAAGGACTCCGATCCGAACAAGGTCATCGACGCGAACATCCGCTTCTCCGAGACGCGCCCCGACGTGCCGCTCCACCTCGGCGTCACCGAGGCGGGGATGCCGCCCGACGGGATCATCAAGACGCGCGTGGCATTCGAACAGCTCATCACGCGCGGCATCGGCGACACCATCCGCGTCTCTTTGACGCTTCCGTTCGAGAACAAGGGCGACGAGATCACCGTCGGACGCCAGATCCTCGACGACATCGCCTCGGGGCGCTTCCGCTCCGTTCCCCGCTTCGAGCAGAGCGGGATGAACATCATCAGCTGCCCGTCGTGCTCGCGCGTGGAGAACGAAGCGTTCATCGAGTTGGCACAGAACGTCAAAGAGATGACGGCCTATGCGAAGGGCCATGACATTACGATTGCGGTCATGGGCTGCCGCGTGAACGGACCGGGCGAGACGGACGACGCCGACCTCGGCATGTGGTGCGCGCCGAGCTTCGTCAATCTCAAGCGCGGCGAGACGACCCTCGGCCAGTTCACCTACGACGAGATCCTCGGCCGCGTCCGCGAGGAGCTCGACAAGATCATCGAGGAGCGCAGGCTGACCGCGTGAAACGCCTTCACTACCTCGCGATCTCGCTCGCGATCATCGTCCTCGACGCGCTGACCAAGTGGCTCGTCGCCGCGCGCATCGACCTGCACGAGTCGATCACCGTCATCCCGAACCTCTTCGAGATCGTCCACGTGCGCAACACCGGCGCGGCGTTCGGCATCGGCGCAAACACCGACTCCCGCCTCGTTCCGATGCTCCTCAACGGCGGCGCCATCGTCGTCTTCTGCGTGGTCGTCGTCTATGCCCTCCGCACCGCGGTCACCGACCGCATGCTCCAGGTCGCGCTCCACCTCATCCTCGGCGGCGCCATCGGCAACCTCGTCGACCGCTTCCGCTTCGGCTACGTCGTCGACTTTCTCGACTTCTATGTCCGCGACCACCACTGGCCGGCCTTCAACATCGCCGACAGCGCCATCTGCATCGGCATCGGCCTCCTCTTCCTCGACATGAAGAAACACCCCGAGGAAAAAGAAGCCGTCGCCAGCTCCCAACCCGCGCAGTAGGCCCGCGATCAGCTCTTCAGCTTCTCGATCGCCGCGGCGTCGGCCTCGCGGTTGACTGCGCGCAGCATCCCCGCGAGCTCTTCCAGGCGATGGTCGTTGAAGATCCATCCTCTTGCGCCGAGTGCGCGCATGCCGGCAACAAGGCCCTCAATCTGTGCCGGCGACGGATGGTCGAGCGTCTTGTCCGCGCCCGCTTTGGCGTAGATCGCGACGATCGACTGGCGGATGCGCGACAGCGTCGCGTGATCGAGCCAGATTCCGCGCGCCATCACCCCGGTGGGATTGCGAAGGTTCCGCGTCGTCAGCAGCGGGTTGTTGTCGAGCAGCAGAAGGTCGGCACGTTTACCCGCCTCGATCGAACCGAATGACGCCGGATCGCCGAGCGCGACGGAGGCGTTGACGGTCGCGGTGCGGAGCGCTTCGGTGACCGGCATGCCGAGGGATTCCATCGTCTCGAGCTCGTCATGGAGCGCGAACCCGCGAATCGAGTTCGGGTATCCGCCGCCGGAGTCGGTTCCGGCGATGAAGCGGTCCGTCACCGGCAGAAGCTTCCTGAAGATCTCCTGCGACAGCGTCCAGACCGTTCGCGACGAGTCGGCGTCGTGCTCCTTCGTGGCATCGGGCCAGCCGGCGCGGGCGCGTGCGGAGACCAGCTGCGCGTCGGGCGAGGCGGCAAAGGCGCGCGTCTCTTCGACCGTCATTCCGCCGCGACGGTTCGTCAGCGTCGGCGCAATCCAGACGTCCGCCCCTTTGACCTCGCTGAGCCAGTCCTCCGGCGACATCGTCAGCGTGCGGTCGAGATAGAAGCCTTTGAAATGCTCGAACGTGTACTGCCCCGCTTCGATCGCGTGCTGCACGGAGACTTCGTGCGGGATGTGGCCGACGAGCCGGATGTGCTCCTCGCGGGCCGTCTGCGCGATCGCGTCGTAGAGCGGGAGCGGCATGACGTTGTGGACCTTGATGTAGTCATAGCCCGCCGCTTTCTGTTCGCGAACGATGCTCCTCGCCTGCTCCGGCGTCTTCACGACGACGGCGTACCAGCCCATCGGCGCGCCGTTGAGGATCGTCCCGGTGACGTACGTCGTAGGCGCGAGCAGCCGGTTCGCGCGCGCGGCCGCGCGGATTTTCAGCAGCCACGGAAAACCGTCCATCTCACGCACGGTCGTGACGCCGTAGAGAAGGTCGAGGAGGTAGTCGGCGTGCGTCTGCAGCGTGTGCACGTGGACGTCGGTCAACCCCGGGAAGAGAAACTTGCCGCGCGCGTCGACCCGCCGCACGCCGGCCGGAACCGGAGTCTTCGCACGCGGCCCGATCGTGTCGATCCGCCCGCCGCGGACGATCACGCTCTGATCGGGCAGCAGCGCCGCGCCCGCAGTCATCGGGATGACACCGGCGCCGACGAACGCGACGTCCTCCGGCTTCGCTTCCTCCGACAGCTTCTGCATCAGCTGATCGGTCCGGAGCCGCTCGAAGAACCGTCCCCACGGCGGCGCCTCGGGCTGACCCACTCCCGAAGGCGAAATCGCCGCTGAAATACCGAAGAGCAGCGCGAGGCGAAAGATACTCATCGTCGTACGATACCTTTCGTACATCGTACACGGACTAGCGGCGGAGGCGCTGTCACTCGCTTGACTGCGGCTCAGCGTCCGCCTCGCAGCCGATGAAGCACCTTCCGTCCAAAGCCGGCTTTCGAATCGAGAGACTCACAGAGTCCCGACAGCCAGAACGCTCCGCTGAGCACATTTCCGGGCTGGGGAACGGTGCTGCAGATCTCCGGATCGAAGACGACGTCGTACGTCCCGCCGAGCGTTTCGACCATCGCCCAGATGAACTCCCCGCCGCCCAACTCGTTGACCTTTCGTTCCGCTCGCACGACATGGCCGGTGAAGATGGCATGAGCCGCCGGCGAATCGCCCTTGTTACCAAAGAGACCCGCTGGGATGAAGGATTGCGACGCGAATTTCACCTCGTCCCCATCCTGCGCGGCGCTGTACTCCTCCTCGGATCCATAGAGCGTGACCTCTTCCGCGAACGCCGCAATCTGCGCGATGCCTTCCGCGGGCAAGGCGACGTCCGCCAGTTGATAAAAGTTTGGCGAGTCGAAGACGAACGGATAGTCGCCTTCGAGATTGGGCTCAGGATTCGCCCACGCGTGAAACGACCCATCGAGCTCCGTGTCGGAATCGCTATGGACGCGTGACATCGCCCGGATCGCCACCTTCGACTCTCCATGAAAGTGCGGGTGAGCGCCGTCCAGCTCCCCCTGCCGGTTGACCTGCAGCCAGAGCGCGGCTCCCGATTCCGACCTGC
>DASXIH010000434.1:0-5692 GCA_036498125.1 Thermoanaerobaculia bacterium | reverse complement strand
GTCGGGAGTCGGGAGCAGGGAGTCGGCCTCTTTCTCTACCCCCGACTCCCCACTCCCTACTCCCGACTCTAATACAACCGGAAGTAGACGGTCATCTCGTGGACGACCTCCATCGGCTCGCCGTCGACGATCAGCGGGCGGAAGCGCCACTTGCGGACGGCTTCGAGCGTCGACTCGTCGAATTCTTTTTTCTCGGCGTGGTGGAGGATCGAGACGTCGTTGACGTGCCCGTCCTTCCCGATGATGTACTTCACGATGACGATCCCTTCCAGGCGCCTGTCGATGCAGGTGTCGGGATAGATCGGATACGGGTGCTCTTCCATGAAGAGCGGCAGGCGCGAGTCACGCTCGAAGTGCATCCGGCCGTCGCCGCCGACGATGCCGCCTTTCACCCCCTCGAGCGAGCCGCCGGCAACGCCGTCCGCGACGCCGCCTCTGACGCCGCCGGACACGCCGCCCGCGACGCCGGCCGCCGGAACGAACTTCTCGACCGACGCGGAGACGAGCCGGATCGGGGAGGGGAGCGGCATCTGTTCGACTTCGTCGGGAATGGTGCTGGGCGCGAGATCGATCGGTTTGAGGGCGACGCTGGCGTCGGTCGCCGGCTGGTTCTTCGGCGCGTCGGGCTGCTTTGCGGGGGCGGGCGGCGGTGGCGGAGGTACCGGCTCGTTCAATTCGGCCGCCAGGTAGCCGACGAGGATTTTCGGCGGCTGGATCGGCAGCGTCACGTGGGACACGACCGCAACAGCGACAGCAGCCACCGCGACGGCGTGCAGGCCGATCGACAGCGGGAGGCTCTCGTAGAGAACGTGCCTGTTCCGCCGAGCGAACGCGTCGGGCGCCACAGTTTCGAACATACCGGTTGCGCCAGAGTGTACTCGCGCCATTGCGCGAAGCAACCGCGACCCTGTTACATGTGTGGACGGGCTTAAGCCCGTCCTACGTTTTCGTCCGGGACTTCGATCGGGCCCTGCTTGAGGTCCTCGCGGATGATCAGGTCGAGGAAGAGCTCGCGGACGCCGTTCTTTCCGTTCTGCCGGTACGCACGCCGGACGTCCGACGGTTTCAGCTCGATTCCGGTCATTCGTTCGAGGTACTGGCAGAAGACGACGGAACGCGAACGGAACGAGATGATCAGGATCAGCAGCAGTACGCCCGCGAAGATGAGAGGCATCGCGGTCGTCGAGTAGAGCGCGGACAATTGCATGACGGAATGGTACAGCTTCGGCATAAGTCCCGACAGGGAGGAAACGAATGTCCGAAGAGCGTTACGAACCGGTCTCCTGCGACTATCACGACGAGCTCGAGGCGGCGGCGATGCATCAGAGTCCGGTGGAGCTGGAGTTCGACCTGGAAGGGCGCCCGCAGCGCAGCCGCGGGCAGATCGCGGACGTCTACACGGCCGACGGCGCGGAGTGGGTCCGCTTCGTCTCGGATGACGGCGGCCCGCTCGAGATCCGCCTCGATCACATCATCTCGTTTCGTCAGGAGTAGACTGGCGGGCGGCGATGCCCAAATTTCTGTTTTATAGCGGCACGGCGTTCTGTCTCTTCCTGGCGCTCTCCAGCGCGGCGGTGGCGGTGCGCGACCTCGACTCCGGCGCGAGCGTGTTCGTCGCGATCGGTGCCGGGGCGTCGACGCGGGCCGCGTGGGCCATCGTCGTGGCGCTTTTCGCGAGCCTGGCCGTATCGTCGATCTTCCTGCGGATGGCGGCGCTCGTCGCGGCGCGGAACCTCTTCGCGGCCTTCGTCGCGATCGTCGCCGTCGCCGCCTCGGTCATGACCCTCGTCGGTGTCGTGATGCTCGAGGCGCGCATGCTGCGGCAGCACGACTCCGCCCTCTACGAGGTGCACCTCGCCGCCGTCCTGACCCTCGGGTGGTTCGTCTCCACGACGCTCCTCGCAATGCGACCTTACTTCCGCGTGCAGGCGAGCCGGATCCTGTCGGTGCTCGTCTTCTTGCCGCCGCCGCTCTTCGCGATGATCATCGGCCAGGAGCTGTTCGTCGGCGCGTCGCATGCGCCGCTGCCGGCTCCGAGTCCGGCGCTCATCGTCTACTTCGCGGTGATGGCGGTGCTCTTCTTCTCGATCGCCGTGCATTGCGTGCGGCACCGCTACCTCTTCCTCGAGATGACGAACCTTCGCGAGCTGCTCGACAGCCGCGTCGATCCTGCGTCGCGCGCCGCGCGGCGTGGCATCGGCGGCGTTGCATTCGACTCCTAGACCGGTCCAGTACACTTTAAGACTCAATGACTGAACGTGCCCAGGAGCGCCGCCACGGCGAGCGCATCGTACTGACTCCGCCGTTGCACGCCCGCATTGCGGACGCCGAGGTGCGGCTGATGGACGTCGGCATGCTGGGGGCGCGTGTCCACAGCGACGCGCCGATCCCGGTCGACGGCAGCACGACGCTGCGCTTCCGGTGGGATGAGGAGGAGATCGCGATCGACTGCAACGTCGTCCGCTCCGATCTCCACCCTTCGCGCGAAGCCGCCGCGGCGAACGTCTTTGAATCAGGGATCCGTTTCGCTTCAAACGGCGATGGAGCGCAGAAGCTGATCCGGATGCTCGATTCGCTCGCGGAGCGCGAGGAGATCGAGCACCTCAAGATGCTCGTCGAGGCATCGAAGCTGATCAACTCCTCGATCGAGCCCGACCAGCTCTTCGCCTCGATCCTCACCGTGGCGCGCAAGGAGCTCGCCGTCGAGCGCGGGACGCTCTACTTCGTCGACGAGGCACGGCAGGAGATCTGGACGAAGGTGGCCGAGCAGTCGGCGGAGATCCGGCAGCCTTTCGGCCGCGGGCTGTCGGGAACGGTCGCCGCGACGGGGCAGGCGATCGTCCTCCACGACGCGTACTCCGATCCGCGTTTCGACCGCTCGCAGGACGCGCGCACCGGCTTCCGCACGCGGTCGATGCTCTGCGTCCCGATTCGCAACCGCAATGGGAAAGTCGTCGGGGTGCTGCAGCTCCTCAACAAGATGCACGGCTCGTTCGGGGAGAAGGACCTTCGGTTCCTCGCCGCGATCTCCGACCACATGGCGATCGCGATGGAGAACGCGCAACTCCACCTCGAGATCGTCGAGAAGCAGCGGATGGAGCGCGAGCTGCAGCTCGGCCGCGAGATCCAGAGCCGCCTGCTCGCACCGCCGCCGTCCGACGTCCGCAACACCATGCTCGCGGCGATGAGCCTGCCGTGCTACGAGGTCGGCGGCGACTATTTCGACTTCATCGAGCTCCCGAACGGACACCTCGGCATCGCGATCGGCGACGTGTCAGGAAAAGGCGTCGCGGCGGCGCTCATCATGTCGAGCATCCAGGCGGCGCTCCGGATGGGGGCGGCGATCGAGTCCGACCTCCCGCGCCTCATCGCGCGGCTGAACGGGCTGCTCTTCCGGATGGCGCGCGGACGCAAGTACGTCACCTTCTTCTTCGGCGTGCTCGACCCGGCGACCGGCGTGCTGCGCTACGTCAACGCGGGACACAACCCCCCGTTCATCTGCAACGGCGACGAGATCGTGCACCTCGAGTCGACGGGACGGCCGATCGGGATCCTGCCGGAGTCGGTCTATGAGGAAAAGAGCGTCGCGATCGAGAGCGGCGCGACGCTGCTGCTCTACACGGACGGCCTCAACGAGGCGGCGAACGCCGGCGAAGAGGAGTTCGGGATGGAGCGGCTCACGGCGCTCGTGCGGGAGGCCTGCACGTACGCCGTGAACGAAGTGCCCCGGCGAATCCTCGACTCCGTCACCGCGTTCGAGAACGGCGCTCCCGCGACCGACGACAAGACGCTCGTGATCATGCGCCGCGCATGAGCCGCGGTTACTGCTGCGGCAGTCCGGCGAGAATCGCCTTCGCGCGGTCGAGGTGCGCCTGCACCGTGAAGCGCGTCGTCTGCATCAGCGTCAGCACTTCTCCGCGCGACGACGGGATCATCTTCTGGTCGAGCAGGTCGAGCAACTGCTGGTGCTCTTCGATCTGCGCCACCATGTAGACGCGGTCGAGGTTGCCCTGCGCCGTCTGGAAGTTCGTCACGAGCTGCTTCGACTTGTTGCGGATGTCGATCGCTTCCTGCGCGGCGTCGTGCGCGACGATCTTGTTCGCCGCCATGATGTTCGTGGTGTTCGTGAGGCCCTTCTTGTGGTCGTCGATCATCATCTGCGCGAAGTTCTTCACGCCCGAGTCGTTCAGCTTCGCGTACGCCACCGCCGCCTGGTCGATCTCTCCCTGATTGGCCGCGAAGAGGACCGCCGCCATGTCGGGCGACGACATGTTCGTCTTCGGCGCCTCTTTGTCCGGCGCCGCGCTCAGCGTGGCGGTGACCGCCATCGCGACGATGAAAATCGAAACGTGCTTCATTGAGAACCTCCGTTTGCTTTCCGTCGCAAACAAAGTGCCGCGGTCCCCGGCTTATTTCCAGATCGCCTTCGTTTTCACGAGCCAGTCCTTCCGCGAGTCGAGCCCGTTCGTTCCGCCGTTGATCTTCTTCGTGATGGTCAGGATGTCGTCTTTGTCCGCGAACGGGTTGCACCCTTTCTCGTTCCATTCCTCGCAAGCGATGGCGAGGAGGTACTGCGGGTCGGCTGCGTTGTCAGGGTTGTTCACGAGATCGACGCCGAGCTTGGTTCCGATCGTCGTGCGCGAGCCGCGGCCGGTCATCTGCAGCAGTCCGGTGCCGCGGAAGTTGTAGCCGTCATCGGGCTGAGTATTGCCGAGGTTGATGCGGCCCCAGTCGCCGCCGTAGATCGTGTTGCCGATCATCTTCTGGTCGGCGGGATGCTGATCCGTGCGCCCGTACTGCTGCGCGTCGGCGATCGAGATCCGTGCGCGGCTGAACATGCTGATGAGAGCGTCCGACTTGTAGTTCAGGCTCTCGTACAGGATTGTGAAGCCGCCGCTCTCGTGGAGCACCTGCGCCATGAAATGCGCGAGCCGCAGGGCGGTGTCGTTGATGCCGTACCTCGCGAACACCTCATCCGCGTTTTCGAACGTCTGGAGGTACTCGGGACTCGGGTTCGTCGCGAGAGACAGCAGTTGCGCTTTGGTTACCTGGATCATGGTCGATCTCCGTGTGTCCATTAGAATACGTCCAACCACCGATGTCCTTCGTTCATCTCCACCTACACACTGAATACTCCCTTCTCGACGGCGCGAGCCGCCCCGAGGCGCTGGCCAAACGGGTGGCGCAGCTCGGCATGCCGGCGTGCGCCATCACCGACCACGGCAACATGTTCGGCGCCGTCGAGTTCTACAACGCCATGAAAGGGGCGGGGGTCAAGCCGATCATCGGCTGCGAGATGTACGTCGCGTACGGCTCCCGCTTCGACAAGTCGTCGGTCGAAGACCAGCAGGCGGACGCCGGCGCGAACAACCACCTCATCGTCCTCGCCGCGAACGACACCGGCTACAAGAACCTCGTCAAGCTCGTCTCGAAGGGCTTCGTCGAAGGCTTCTACTACAAGCCGCGGATCGACAAGGAGCTCCTCCGCGAGCACCGCGAAGGGCTGATCGTTCTCTCGTCGTGCCTCAAGGGAGAAGTCTCGCAGAGCCTCGCCGGAGGCAACTACGGGAAGGCCCGGGACGCCGCGCTGCAGTTCAAGGAGATCCTCGGCGCCGAGAACTTCTTCCTCGAGATCCAGGACCACGGCATCCCCGACCAGCAGAAGATCGTCCCGATGATGGCGCGCCTCGGC
>DASXIH010000433.1:0-10183 GCA_036498125.1 Thermoanaerobaculia bacterium | reverse complement strand
AAGCGGGGAGAAGGTGGCCGAAGGCCGGATGAGGGGGAACCCGCATGAGGATCGCGCTGCACGGCTACGGGAAGATGGGGCAGACCGTGGAGCGTGTGGCGAAGGAAGCGGGGCACGAGGTCGTCTGCGTCTTCGACGTCGATCGTGAGGAGCCGCTCGCGGGCGCCGAGGTGATGATCGATTTTTCGCATGCGTCGGCGCTCGATCATGCCTTAGAGGTTGCGAGCGGGAACGGGCTGCCGATTGTCATCGGCACGACGGGATGGAACGAGAAGATCGACGACGTGAAGAAGCGCATTCACGACGCCAAGATCGGCTGCGTCTACGCCTCGAACTTCTCGCCGGGAGCGAACGTCGTGTTCGCGCTGGCGCGGCGCGCGGGCGAGCTGTTCGCACGATTCCCGCAGTACGCAGCGGGAATGGAAGAGCGGCACCACTCCCAGAAAAAGGATGCGCCGAGCGGTACGGCCTTGAAGATCGCAGGCGAAGTAAGAGCCGGCAGCGGTGGAAAGCTCGACCCGCCGATCGCCGCGTCGCGCGTCGGGAGCGAGTTCGGGCTGCACACGCTCTACTTCGACTCGCCCGACGATTTGATCGAAGTCACGCACCGGGCGCGCGGGCGCGATGGTTTCGCGCGCGGCGCCGTCCTCGCCGCGGAGCTGATCCGCGGCAAACAAGGGTTCTACCGATTCGATGAGCTGGTGATGTCATGAAATTCCGCGGTCTCGGCACGGCACTCGTCACTCCATTCAAGACAGACGGCGCACTCGACGACGACGCACTGGCGCGCTTCGTCGACTGGCAGATCGAAGAAGGCGTCGACTTCCTCGTTCCGTGCGGAACGACCGGCGAGAACCCGGCGCTCTCGCTCGAAGAGCACCACCGTGTCGTCGAGATCTGCGTGAAGCGGGCGAACGGCCGCGTGCCGGTGCTCGCCGGCGCCGGCAGCAACTCGACTGACCGCGCCATCGAGCTCGCCATGATCGCGATCGACCTCGGCGCCGCCGGCGCCCTGACGATCACGCCGTACTACAACAAACCGACGCCCGACGGTCTGCGGCGCCACTTCGGCCTGCAGGCGGCCGCGATCGAGAAGCGCGCGAGCGGCTTTCCGATGGTCCTGTACAACGTCCCGGGACGCACCGGCGTGAACATGCCGGCCGCAACGACGTTGCAGATCGCGCGCGAAGTGCCGAACGTCGTCGCCGTGAAAGAAGCGTCGGCCAACATGGAGCAGATCCTGACGATCCTTCGCGATCGCCCCGACGGTTTCGGCGTGCTGTCGGGCGACGACGCCTGGACGGTGCCGATCATCGCGTGCGGCGCCGACGGCCTCGTTTCCGTCGCCAGCAACGAAATCCCGCGCCTCATGAAGCAGATCGTCAGCTCGGCGCTGCGCGGAGACTTCAAGACGGCGAGCGCCGTCAACGCGCGCCTGCTGCCGCTCCTCACCGGCAACTTCATCGAGTCGAACCCGATCCCGGTGAAGACGGCACTCAAGATGATGGGCATCCTGGAGAACGACACGGTACGCTCCCCGCTGGCGCCGATCACCGACACCAACCGGAAGAAGCTAGAAGCGATCCTCAAGGAGTGTGATGTGCTCGAGAAGGTGAACGCGTAATGCCGACGGTCGAAGAACGTCTCGCATCGCTCACGCCGAACACCGACCGCACCGAGTCGCTCAAAGTCATCGGCCTCTTTCTCACGGAGCTGGAGAAAGGGACGGTGCGCGCCGCAATGCGCGACGCTGACGGCGTCTGGACAGCGCAGCCCTGGGTCAAGCAGGGGATCCTCAGCGCCTTCCGCGCCGGGAGCGTGACCGAGTACCCGGCGGCCTCGCTCTCGTTCATCGACAAAGACACGCTGCCCCCGCGCCGGTTCAAACCGCAGGACGGCGTGCGCATCGTTCCCGGCGGCTCGTCCGTACGCCGCGGCGCGTACATCGGCAAAGGCGTCGTGATGATGCCGCCCGCGTACGTGAACATCGGCGCCTACGTCGACGACGACACCATGATCGACTCCCATGCCCTCGTCGGCTCCTGCGCGCAGATCGGGAAACGCGTCCACCTTTCCGCCGCGGCGCAGATCGGCGGCGTGCTCGAGCCGGTCGGCAACGTCCCGGTCGTGATCGAAGACGACGTCGTCGTCGGCGGGAACTGCGGCATCTACGAGGGAACGATCGTCCGCGGACGCGCCGTCATCGGCGCCGGCGTGATCCTCACCGGCTCGACGCCGGTGTACGACCTCGTGCGCGGTCAGGTCTATCGCAGAACCGCCGACCACCCGCTCGAGATCCCGTATGGCGCCGTCGTCGTTCCCGGCTCGCGGCCGATGAAGGGCGCATTCGCGGAACAGCACGGCCTCCAGGTCGCCGCGCCGATGATCGTGAAGTATCGCGACGAGAAGACCGACTCGGCCACCGCGCTCGAGGAAGCATTGCGTTGATTGCGCAGCGTTTCGAGAACATCGAGCTTTCGCTGATCCGGCAGATCAACGCGCTCGCCACGAGCGAGTCGATCAACCTCGGCATCGGCGAGCCCAATCTCGAGCCGGACGAGACCTTCCTCGACTTCGCGCGCCGCGCCGCGACGACGTCGTGGCACTACTCGCCGAATGCGGGAAACCTCTCGCTCCGGAAGAAGCTGGGCGATCCGAACGAGATCTGCGTCACCGCCGGGACGGAGGAAGCGCTCTACGCGATCTTCCAGGCATTCGTGAATCCCGGCGACGAAGTGCTGATCCCGAACCCCGGCTTCGTCGTCTGCGCGACGCTCGCGAAGATCTGCGGCGCCACGCCGGTGCCGTACAACCTCGAACCGTTCGTCTGGACGGTCGGCAAACTTCCGGTCACCCCGAAGACGAAGCTGATCGTCGTCAACTCGCCGTCGAACCCCCTCGGATCCGTCATCGACGAAGCGACCTTGCGCGAGATCGCCAGTCTCGGGCCGCTGGTCGTGAGCGATGAGGTCTATCGCGAGATCTGGTACGAGTCGCCGCCGGCGTCGATGCGCGGCCTGTCGCCGAACGTGATCGCGGTCGGCGGGATGTCGAAGTCGCACGGGATGACGGGTCTCCGTCTCGGATGGGTCCACGCCCGCGCGGAGCTGATGAAGACGATCGTGATGGCACACCAGTACATCGCGACCTGCGCGTCGGTTTTCACCCAGGCGCTCGCCGAGGAGATCCTCGATCATGAGGAGTGGAACGCGCAGTGGCTCGCAGGAGTTCGGGCGCAGTTCCGCGACCAGCGCGAGGCGGCGCTGTACGCGTTGCGCCAGCAACTCGACATGGCGATCGACCCTCCCGCTGGCGCGTTCTACGCATTCGTGCCGGTCCCGTCGTGCAGGACCCTCGAATTCGCGAAGACGCTGGCGACCGACGCCGGCGTGCTCGTCATCCCCGGCATCGCGTTTGGCAGCGCCGGCGAGGGGTTCATTCGCGTCTCGTACGCCGCTCCCACGCAGCAGATCGCGGCCGGGATCGAGCGCATCGGCAGGTGGTTGAGGGCGAGCTCTAGATGACAGCGCAGCACGATTCGGTCGCCTCAGCGGAAGTCTCGCTCTACCACAACGTGCTGAAGATCAAGCAAGAGCACGAACTGGAGAACCTCGGCATCTCGTTCTACGACTGCGAGACGACCATCCAGTGGGCGTACAACGCCGATCACTACTTCCACGCCGCGTCGACCATGAAGCTCGCCGTGCTCCTTGGCGTCTTCCGGCAGGTCGACCGCGGAGAGCTGACGCTCGACGCGCCCGTCCACGTCCGCAACCGCTTCACCTCGATCGTGAACCAGGAGCCGTTCATGCTCGACCTCACGCGCGACGCCGATCCGAACGTCTACGGCCACCTCGGCAAGACGCTCACCGTCCGCGAGCTCGCCTACTGGATGATCACCCTGTCGAGCAACCTGGCGACCAACCTCCTCGTCGAGGTGATCGGAATCGCGAGCGTGCAGGCCGCGCTCGACGAGCTCGAGATCGACGGCATCCGCGTCATCCGCGGCGTCGAGGACCAGGCGGCATTCGAGGCAGGGCTCAACAACGAAGTCACCGCGAACGGGCTGCTGAAACTCCTCCGCCTCATCGCCGAAGAGCGCGCGTACTCGAAGGAAGCTTGCGAAGAGATGCTCAAGATCATGCTCGACCAGCAATACCGGAGCGGCATCCCCGCCGGCCTCCCGAAGGCGGCGCGGGTCGCCCACAAGACAGGGAACATCTCGACGGTTCATCACGACGCCGGTATCGTGTACCTGGAGAAACGGAAGCCGTACGTTCTCGTCATCCTCACGCAGTTCGCGGCGGAGACGGGGCGCGGCACCGCGGTCGCGGACGTGTCGCGCGACATCTTCAACGCGATTGCCGGGATGATGAATGACTAACGGTAACGGCGCTCCCGACCTGAAGGTCGTCGACGCCTTCGATCTCGATGACGAGCTGAGGACGCTCCTGCGCCCCGGCGAGATGGTCAAAGACGACAAGGGACGCCGGCACCGGCTCCCGCGCTACTTCTACGAGGTGCCGTCGCACGACATCGCGATGCGGACCCGCCTCACCCATCACTTCGGCCTCAACGAGTTCATCCTCGTCGACCTGAAGGAAACGCAGCGGCTGCAGCAGTTTCCGACCTACGTCCCGTGCGCCGTCCGGACGCTCGCGTTCTACCTCGAGCAGTTCCGGGCTGCAGCGGGCGCGTCCGTTCACATCGCGGTGAACGGCGGCTACCGCTCGCCGGCGCACAAGATGTCGCACGGCGCGACGCCCCACATGTGGGGGACCGCCGCGGACATCTACCGGATCGGCTCGACGATCCTGAAGACGAAGGAATCGATCGGAAAGTACAACGAGGTCGCGGAAGATCTTTCCGACGACCTGCACGTCCTCCCCTACGGCCACGTCACCGGCAGCGCCGCCGACGATCACGTCCACGTCGACCTCGGCTATCTCACCCTCATCCCGCGTGAGATCAGCGAGGACAGGATGGAGCAGCCGCAGGAAAGCCGCCCCCGATTCGCCTACGAAGAGCGGCGGCGGAAAGAGCGGCGGCACGCGGCCGAAGAGACTCCCGAGCCGGAATAGCTGGCCGCCGGTTTGCTAGAGCACGGCTAGGTAGTTCCGTACCTCCCCATGTCTGAAAAATGGCTGGAAAAGTGAAGCGAGACCCCTCACTCAGCGACCACGAGCGTCGCCTGCGCCAGCGACTGGCTCGCCAGAACCTCCGGATGCCGGTCATCGGCATGGAGTCGGAGTTCAACGTCTGGCTCGACGAGGTGGAGATCAATCCGGAGCCCTACTGGAAGCATCCGCGGGCATTCATTGAGGGCCCTCTGCTCCCGCGGGAGAAGACGTCATCGCACGTTCCGACCGGCGGCGCCGTCTACTTCGATCGGGGCGTCATCGAGGTCGTCACTCCCGTCATCGAGCTCGCGCCGCAATCGACCGCGAGAATGGTCCGGAACCTCTGGGAGCAGATCCAGTTCGTTCGCGACCAGCTGACGAACTGGGAACAGAAGACGGGCCACAGCGTCCGCCTGAAGGCGTACAGCAGCCACTACAACATCACGTACGAGATCCCGAAGTCGAAGCAGACGTCCTCGCGGAACGAGAAGAAGCTCGCATGGCTCCTGGCGCACATTCTTCCGGTCCCGATGATGCTCGTCGGAGCCAACCGGCGCTCTACCGGCATCGGGGTGCGCCCGCGCGGCGCCCGCATCGAGGTGACCTCGGACTTCACGCCCGATCCCGGCCTCATGGTCGCGACGGCGACGCTGGTCGTCGGCATCGTGCGCGACGTCATCTCGTGGCCGTCCTACGATCTCTCGATCCTCCGCGATCTCCCGATCCCGATCATCGACAACGTCACCCCCGGCAAACACACGACGCGAAAAGGGTGGCTGACCAAGGACTTCCACTATCCGGAGAGCCCTTTCACGTCGGACATCGACGCACCGATCTGGACAACCCAATTCGGAGACAAGCGGTCGCTCCGCCAGATCGGACGCGACACCGCCTGGTTCTTCCGCCACTCGATCCGCCGCTACTCCGATCCGTTCAGCTTCCGGCTGCTGTTCGCCGTTCTGGAAGGCCGGGCGACCTCGATGCTGGAACTGGATGACCGGCCTGAGGCCTACGAGGATGTCGGCCGTCTCTGCCGGTGGGGAATGGTCATCGACGAGCTCCGGAACTTCGACGCATTCGAGGAGCACGCCCCGTCGGTTCAGTACGTCGAAGAACGGCATCGCGCGCGTCTCGCCGAGGCGCCGCAACACGACTTGAAAGGGCCGGTTTCGCAGACGCTCCTCGCCGTTCCGCCGCCCGCCCCCCCTGCCAGCGCGCCGCGCGTGCCGCCTCTCTATCTCGATCGCCGCGGGATGTCGTTGCTGGAGAAGAAGCCGCCCCGCGAACGCCGACGTGTCTCCGACCGGCGCCGCAAGCAGTTCACCGTCCCCTTCCCCGACCGCCGCCTCACCCGCTCCGCATACGAGCAGGTCTTCCTCAAGCTCGTCTCCGGCGGCCGCCTGCGCGTCGGCAAGGACCTCTACACGCCGGTCGGCATGAAGGGTTGGTACCACGCCATCTTCCGCCGCGAGTCGGACGGCAGCGAGAAGCTGCTGACGATCGACCAGCTCCTCGGGAAGATGAACGACTGGACGAGCTGACGACTCAGCTCTCGTTACTCAGTCGTCCGGCGCTCCCACTCTTCGCGGATCGCTACGCCGGGCGAGCGGCCCTTCAGCCTTGGTCTCTCCAGAATCGCCGCGAAAAGGTCAGCGACGCCCCATGAGAGGAACGTCGTTGCCGCGATGGTGAAGAACTCGGTCACCGTCGATAGATCGAGCAGAAAGAAGATCGCGAGCGGGACGGCGATCCCCATCACGAGGATTCCGACGATCAGTCGAGGTCCGGACACGCCGCGATTCTATCCCGCCGCTACTCCCCGGCGGTCGGCGACGCCTGGGCGGCATCCAGCTGCGTCGACAGCCGGTCGCCGAGGTCGTGGCGATAGTCGTTCACCCGCGCGACGTAATTCCGCGTCTCGCGGAACGGCGGCACGCCATTGAATCGCTGCACGTTTCCAGGGCCGGCGTTGTATGCGGCGACGACCTTCAGCTGGTCGCCGTCGAATTGATCGCTGAGGTACTTCAGGTACTTCGCCCCCGCCTGGATGTTCTGGACCGGGTCGAGAAGATTGCTCGCCCCCATCCAGCGTCCGGTCCTCGGCACGAGTTGCATGAGTCCAACGGCACCGACACGCGACCGCGCGGCCGGATTGAACTTCGATTCGGTATGCACCACTGCCGCGACCAGCTCCGGAGAGAGGTTATTCTTCTTCGCTTCGGTATAGATGACCGATCCGAACGGGACCTGTTTCGCGAAGAACTGCTGTTTGATCGCGTCCGTGACCACCGCCATCTTCTCGGGAGCCTGCGCGATCGCCTGGACAGGCGCTGTCGCCGCCTGCTGGATCCCGCTGGTCACCGCCTGCATTCCGTTCGTGACGCCTCCGGCGACCGCCTGTGCAATGTTCTGCGCCTGCTGCAGGTCGCTCTGAATCACCGGTGCCTGGTCGCGCTGAGGAGCCGTCGCGACCTTGACGGCAGCTGTGGTTCCCGTGGTCTCCGCGTCGTGGATCATCTTCATCGGGACGCCGAGACCTCCGAAGGCCAGCGAGGCGCCGAGCGCCCAAGTCGCGTATTTCTTCCGCAGCCCGGAGAAGCGGCGCGGTTTGACCTTCTGCACCTCCTCGCGCAGCTCGGATCTTCCATAACCATCGAGAAACCGCTGTTCGAACGGCCTGCTGGTCCTTGGCTGGTCCATTTTCCCGCTCCTCCTCTACTCTTATTTGCAATCGAGCTACCACATTCAACCTATTGAAACGATTATGGTTGATGAAATATTGGCGGTCGCGACTTGGCCCGTCGCTTGAAAACTGCTATCTATCGATGAGCTAATGACTGCCAGAAGAATGATCCTGGGGATGGCGCTGACCGGAGTCCTGGTGCTCGCGCCTAAAATGGCCGACGCTCAAAGCATCGGCTGCGAGGAGTCGATCAAGTTCGACGACTCATTGATGGCCTGCTATCGCTACGGCCCCGACCTCCCGCCGCCGCCGGCCCCGCAGCCAGCTGAACCGACACCGAACCCCTTCCAGCTCAGAGCGCTGAAATACGCGGCCCTCTCGCTGAAACACAAGCTGGGCGGGCTCGCGAGCTACTACTCGGCTTCTCTAGACGGGACGCTCACCGCAACTGGCGACATCTTCCGGAACCGCCGTTTGACCGCCGCCCACCTCACGCTCCCGCTTGGCACCTGGGTCGAGGTGACCTCCCGCGCCACCGGCAAGAAGATCCGGGTCCTCGTCAACGACCGCGGCCCATACGCGAAGAAGTTCACGATCGACCTCTCCAAAGCCGCCGCCCGCGCCCTCGGCGTCGATATCGCCGAAGATCGCTACGTCGACATCAAGGTCGTGGCGCTGCCGGGCGAGGATCCGCTGCCGGAGGACTGGCAGCTGAAAATCGATCGGGCCGCGGCTACCTCTTCAATCGCGGCCGCGATCACGCCGGAAGAGTGAAGCAGAACGAGCTGCCTTCCTGCGGCGTGGAGTCGACCGAGAGCGCTCCCCCCTCTTCTTCGATCGACCGTTTCGCCAGGTAGAGCCCGTAGCCCGGACCGCCGCCCCGCGACTTCTCGAGCTTGCTCATCCCGCCGAGCTCGAACACCTGCGGTGCGTACTTGGGGTCGATCCCGATCCCGTTGTCCCGGATGCAGATCTTGTGAGCGCCGTCGTTCTGCGTCACCTGAAACGTGATCCGGCGCTCCCCTTTGGCGCGGTCGGTAAAGAAGAGGGCGTTGGAGATGATCGCGCCGATCGCCTCCCGCAACTTCTCGGGATCGGCGTTCACGACCGGGAGGTCAGCGGGAACGTCGAACGTCACGCCACCCTCTTCGATCGCGTAGTTGTGCTTCTGGATCACTTCTTCGACGATCTCGCGGAGCGGCGTGGGCCTCCGGGCGCTCGGCCGCGCCAGGAGCTTGACCATGTGCGACATGTCGTCGAGCACCCGTTTCATCTGCTGCGCGCTGGAGCGGATGCGGCGGAGAAAGTCCTCCCCCTCCTCGTCGAGCTTGTCGACGTAGTCGGCGAGCAGGAGCTCACTGAATCCGTCGATCGCAAAGATCGGCGATTTCAGGTCGTGCGACAGCACGCTGAAGAGCCTCAACAGCTCGTCCTGCGACACCGGCTTCTCCATATCGGCAGTGATGACCAGACCTCCGAAGCGCACACAAGTGCAACGCCGGGGCCATCAGCCTTTTCGGTATGCGGCGATTTGTCCCTCGCCGATGACTTGCGTGGACCCGTCGCTTCGGATCGCCAGCGCCGTCTTGGCCGGGATGCCGATGCCGAGGCGGACGTCGGGGAGAGACATGAGGCGGCGGAGTGTGGTGTCGTCGAAGCCGGCGTCGATGGCGGTATTCGGCAGCCAGCCCATGCCGTCGATCGCCGGCGTGACGCCGCGCATGTCGCGGACGTGCGTACCGAACGACGAGGCGGCGGCGCCGATCGCGGCGATCACGGCGCCGTTCGACGCCGCATCGCGTAGCGCGATCTCGGCCGCCGACTCGCGCATGGTGCCGAGGAGATTGTTCGTCACGCCGCCGCCGATGTAGACCATGCCGGCGCCGAGGATGGCGTTGAGGTTCTTCGGGCGCCGGTTGTCGCGGCCGCGGTAGATCGGAACATTCACCGTCTCGACCGTCGGATCGATCTCGCGAAAGTACTTGCCGAGGTGCTGGGCGTATTCGGGGGAGCCGGAGGCGGTAGGGAGAAAGGCGACCGAGCGGCGGTCGGGTGGCATCTGCGCGAGGAGGAACTCGTCGATCTCGCGCGTTTCGCCGAACGAGAACTCGCCGCCGCCGATCAGCACCAGGCAGTGGACAGCGACGGCGAGCTCGAGATGCAACGGTTGCACGCCGTGTAGGTTAATGGATGAAATGGATTCCGTGACGCTCGGTGAAAAATCGCCAGGCGGAAGCTCGAAATCGAACTCCGGAAGCTCCATATCGAACTCCGGAAGCTCGGAATCGAAGTCGGGAAGCTCGGAAAGTAAGTCGGGAAGCTCAGAATCTGAGGCGGGAAGCTCGAAACCGTTGTTCGGAAGCTCGGAAGCCAAGTCGGA
>DASXIH010000432.1:0-1502 GCA_036498125.1 Thermoanaerobaculia bacterium | reverse complement strand
GATCCGGGACGACGAGACGGTGAACAAGGCGGAGCATCAGCGGCTGGCGGTGGAGATTGCGCTGCTGAAGGCGGCCACGTTCCCGCGGCTGAAGGCGGTCGAAGCCGTACTCAGTGGGGCACCGGCAGCAGCCTCGCCGGCGTCGGTTTCACCAGAGAGAGAACGAAAAACCGCCGGCAAGATTGCGGACGCCACACCGAGTAGCCTCGAGGGGCTCCAGCAGCGGATCCAGAAGACGAAGCCGCTCATCGCGAGCTATCTCTCGCACGCGAAGAGCGCGAAGAAGGACGGCAACCGGATCACCTGGACATTCGATGACATGACGTACGCCGACTACGTGAAGGACGCGAAGGCGACGATCGAGCAGATCGCGTCAGACGTCTTCGGCGAGCCGGTCACGATCGAGGCCATCGCGGAGGTGATCCCGCAGAATCGCCGCGCGGAGGACAAGCCGTCCGCGCTGCGCGACGATCCCGTCGTCCGTGCGTTCCAGAAGCACCTCGGCGCCGACATCGTGGAAGGCAGGAGAACAAAGTGAATCCGAAACAGCTCATGAAGCAGGTGCAGCAGATGCAATCGCAGATGGCGCAGCGGATGTCGGAGCTGCGCGTCGAGGGGAGCGCCGGCGGCGGGATGGTCAAAGCGACCATGAACGGCTCGAAGGAGCTCCTCTCCGTGGCGATCGACAAGGAAGCGGTCGACCCGAACGACGTCGAGATGCTGCAGGACCTAGTCGTCGCCGCAATCAACGAAGCGGCGCGCAAGGTCGATGAAGAGATGCAGTCGTCCCTCGGCGCCATGACCGGCGGGATGAAGATCCCGGGACTGTTCTGAGTTGACCGCTCCTCCGCTCGCGAACCTGATCAACGAGCTCACGAAGCTTCCCGGCATCGGCGGCAAGTCGGCCTCGCGTCTCGCGTACCACATCCTCAAGAGAACGCCGGCCGAGGCGGAGGCGCTGGCGAGCGCGATTCTCGAGGTGAAGGAGAAGATCTTCCGCTGCTCCGTCTGCAACAACATGACGGACGTCGATCCCTGCGCGATCTGCCGTGACGCCCGGCGCGATCCGTCGATGATCTGCGTCGTCGAAGAGGCGTACAACATTGCCACGATCGAGCAGACGCGCGACTTCAAAGGGCTCTTCCACGTCCTCCTCGGCGCGCTCTCACCGCTGCGCGGGGTCGGCCCCGATGACATCGACGTCGCGGGGCTGATCCGGCGCGTGAAAGACGGCGAAGTCCGCGAGGTGATCGTCGCGACGAATCCGAACGTCGAGGGAGAGGCGACCGCGCTCTACATCGCGCAGCAACTCCGCCCTTTCGAGGTCCGGACCACGCGGCTGGCATTCGGCCTCCCGGTCGGCGGCGACCTCGAATATGCCGATCAGGTGACGATGGCAAAGGCACTCGAGGGGCGGCGCGACATCTGATATGTGCTATACATTGCCTTCCCGTCCACGGGAAAACTGGGAAAGATAAATGGCCTCTCCTGATCTCGTCATG
>DASXIH010000431.1:0-4208 GCA_036498125.1 Thermoanaerobaculia bacterium | reverse complement strand
CGGCGTGAACGTCGCCGTAGTTGCCGGGGAAATTCCAATGGCCGCTGAGACCGGCGTCGGCGGAGCTGATCAGGCCGACGCGTTCCGGGAAAATTGTTCCTTGAAATCGATAACGATAAATACCTTCGAAATAGTCTACGTACGGCGTTTGCTGTACGCCGAAGCGCAGCCAGGAGCCATGCGTCGTCCAATCATCGAGATTGAACTGGCCGTACGCGTACTTCAGACGGAAGGTGTAGGAGCCGTTCAGCGAGCTGCCGGTCCCCGACTCACGCGTGATGTCGGGCGTGATGCGGTACGCGATCATGTGGTTCAGACTGCCCGTGACGTTGATGTACGCGCGGCTGATGTTGAAGGAGCTGTTGTGGATCGAGTTTCCGTCGGCATCGACCGCCGTCGGCGACTCGTTGTAGGTGTAGTCGGCGAAGATGGTCGCACCGACTTTGAACGCGGGCGTGTCGTTCGGCGGCGTGACACCAGCCGCCGGTGTGACCTGGCCGAACGCAGCGGCCGCGAGTAAGCCGCAGATCGTAGCGGCAAGGGCAAAACGAGTTCTCATCTGCAGAAGCCTCCTTGTTGGGGGCGGATACTAGCGACCTCAAGGTGAAGCGCTGCTACGCTCGAAGTAAATTCGATGTGAAGCTCACGGAAAAGTTGTCGGCGATTCCGAAGGGCATCAGATCGGCCAGCAGGCGGCGGTGGATCGTCCCCTCTTCGGTGTTTCCATTTGCGAGGAGAAGGTCGCCGAGGATGGCGTGTGCCTGCGGCGAAACCGGATCGAGCTCGATCGCGCAGCGCAACGCTTCCTCCGCTCCGTTCCAGTCATTGTCGAACCGGATGCGGAGCTTCGCTTCCCAGATGAGCGCCGCGGCGCTGCGCGTCTCGGCGAGCCGGGCCCGCGCTTCGTCGACACGCGTCTCGGCCGAGCTCTCGACGACCGCCGCCGCGAACTCGATTGCTGCCGCGGGTCCCATCATCGTGTCGAGGATCGACAGCGCTTCGCTCCATGCCCCGGCCGCACGTGCCAGACGCGCTTCGACGAGGCGCGCATACGCCGGCTCGTCGTCGGTCACCGGATGACGCGCAGGGACCTCGGGCAACTCGCAGTGCGCCGCGAGGAAGCGGATGATTCGCCGCTCAAGGGCGATCAGCTCCTGATGCGACACGAGGAACTGCTCCCGCGCAATGAGCTCTTCGCGATGCACGTCGATCAATTCGACGGTCACATTCACCCGCGGTACCTCGGCGGCAACCGAAAGCACCGCGGCCGCGCGGACGCTCAGCTCCCGCCCGATCTCCTCGGGAGTCAGGTCGGCAGACGCGTACGGCGCGACGAACTCCGCCCGCGGCACTCGCAGATAACGGGAGCGTCCCAGCATCGCCGCAAGGTCCTCCGCGACCGTCTGCGCCACGACGCGTGACCGCAAACGGCCATCATGCCGTCCGATGACGGCGACCGAGTCGAGCGGCAGGCGAGCGGTCCGCCGCACTCCCAAACGTCGTTCGAGCATTCTCACGCGGACCACAAGGTAGGGAGATGATCTCGAATCCGCATGGCGCCTGCGTAAAGATCACGTAAAGCCTGACGGCTGCAGCGCGCACGATGCGCTGTGCACACTGCACTTCTTGCATACTTGCGCGCGACACGCATGGCCCCTCCACGGCGAATTGCCGCAATCGACGTCGGCACGAACTCGATCCATATGATCGTGGCGGAGCTGCAGCGCCGCGGGCATCGCGTGGTCGACAAAGAGAAGGAGATGGTGCAGCTCGGGCTCAGCAGCCTCGATGGCGCTCCCCTCTCCGCCGACGCGATGGAGCGAGGCGTCGCCGCCATCACGCACATGGCGAAGGTCGCCCGGGGATGGGAGGTCGAAGAGATCATCGCCGTTGCCACGAGCGCCGTCCGCGAAGCGCCGAACCGCCGCGAATTCCTCCGCCGCGTGAAGGAGGCGTCCGGCGTCAAGGTGCGGGTGATCTCCGGCGAGGAAGAGGCGGACTACATCTACCGCGCGATCCGATCGGCGATCGATCTCGGCGGCGGCACATCGCTCTGCGTCGATATTGGCGGCGGAAGCGTCGAGTTCATCATCGCCACCGCCTCCGAGATCTACTTCACCGCCAGCGAGCCGCTCGGATCGCTGCGGCTGGCGCAGCGCTTTCACCTTCAGGACCTCGCAACCGCCGAAGACATCGCCGCCTGCAGGCATTTCGCCGCCGACCATCTGAAACGAATCCATAAGCAGGTGCGGCTGATCGGCGTCGACCAGTGCATCGGAACGTCGGGAACGATTCAGGCGCTGGCGACACTGGTCCAGCCGTTCACGCGAGCCGGCCTCGGAGAGCTCCTCGGGCGCCTGACCGGGACGACCGCGCGAAACCGCGTGGAGCAGTTCGGCGTCGAAGAGAAGCGCGCGAGCACCATCATCGCGGGCGCCGCCGTGCTCCTCGCGATCCTGGAGACGCTCGGGATGGAATCGCTGATCGTCTGTCCCGCGGCGATCCGCGAGGGCATCATCATCGCGCAGGCGTCGGCCAAAGCCGTCAAGAACGGACGCTCGATGCGCCGCGCCTCGGTGATGGAACTGGCCGAGCGGAGCGATTGCGACAAACGCCACGCGCGGCACGTCGCTCAGCTCGCGGCGCGGATCTTCGACCAGACCAAGCGGCTGCACGCCCTGCCGCCCGACGCGCGTGAGCTCCTCGAACATGCCGCGCTGCTGCACGAGGTCGGCATGCACGTGAGCGACCGCGGTTACCACAGGCACTCCTACTACCTGATTCGTCACGGTGCCCTGCGAGGGTTCACCGACGACGAGCTCGCCGTGATCGCCAACGTCGCGCGCTACCATCGGAAATCGGAGCCGGGCGACGACGATGAGAACCTCGACGAGTTGACCGCGGCGCAGCGGGGCGACGTCGAGAAGCTCTCCGCAATCCTGCGAATCGCCGAAGCGCTCGATCGAAGCCACCGCCAGTCGGTGCGCGACGTCGCCGTCCGCCTCAATGGCGACGTGAAGTTCCTCGTGCGGGCACGCTCGAACGCAACGGTCGAGATCGCGGCCGCCGAAAAACGGGCGCGCTACTTCGGCACGCTCTTCGAAAAGAAGGTGCAGTTCGAGGAGGTTTGATGCTTCTGATTCTTCTTCGCCACGGAATCGCCGAAGAAAAATCCACCGACAAGCCCGACGCCGAGCGGCGCCTCACGCGCGAGGGAAACGAGAAGATGAAGCGCATTGCACGCGCGCTCGCCGGACTGTTCCCCGAGGCTGACGCCATCTACAGCAGCCCCCTCGTTCGCGCGTACGAAACAGCGGAGTGGGTTGCGAAGGCGTACGACCGCAACCTGGAGATCGAGACCACCGCGGCGCTCGCTCCGGGACACGATCCCGACGAGTTTCGCGCGCTGTTGCGCCGGAGCGGCGGGAAAGAGTGCGCCTATTACGCCGGCCACGAGCCGCACCTGACGATGCTGATGCTCGCGCTGACCGGGATGGAAGCCTCGGGCGAGCTCTCGCTGAAGAAAGGCGGCTGCTATGGACTCGAGATGGACGACGACGCCTCCGCCGCCCGTCTCCGTTTCATGCTCGCGCCGTCGCTACTTCGCTGACCTCTTCTTTGTTTTTTTCGTCTTGGCGTTGGTCCTCTTCGCGCGTCTCGCGGGCTTCGACGGAGCCGGCCTCGCCTTCTTCTCCGCCTTCGCCGCGCCGCCTTTCGCGGTCTTGGCCTTCTTCTTCGCCGTCTTGGCGTTCTTCTTCAGCGTCCGGGCCGACTTCTTCAGGATCTTCTTCGCGGACTTCACCGCTTTCTTGCCGATCTTGATACCGACCGGGAGGAGTGCGGATGCGGCGATCACCTCACCGACCGACGCCGAGACGCGGCTGACGAACGCGTCCTTCTGTTCCGGAGTCATCGACCGCCAGTGGCCGAGGAGCATCTGAAGCGGATCCGGCTCGGCGCCTTCCTCCGGAGGGTCAACGCTCTCGGCCAGATGATCGAGCGCACGCGACCCCGTGTCGTGGATGTACGAGGCTAGTTTCTTCGGCAAAGTCTCCATGTTCCCTGCACCCTCCTACTTCTTCTTCCTTTTCGCCTTCCGGCGGAACGATCCGACGCGGTGGAGAATCTCTTCGTAGGGTCCGATCGCCACAGCCTCGGAGCGCGCGATGGCGATGAACGCTTCCTGGCTGCGCACCGGCTTTCCATCC
>DASXIH010000430.1:0-2735 GCA_036498125.1 Thermoanaerobaculia bacterium | reverse complement strand
CCTGCGGTCGATGCCGACGAGATCGAGCAGGTCGCCGGCGCGCGCGAGCGCTTCGTGCTTCGACACTCGCTCGTGCGCGCGCATCATGTCGACGAACTGGTCGCCGGTTCGCATCACGGGGTTGAGCGAGTTCATCGCGCTCTGGAAGACCATCGAGACGTTGCGCCAGCGGAAGCGGCGCAGCTCTTCGCGCCGCTTCGCCGTGATGTCCTCGCCGCCGAACAGGATCTGGCCGCCGGAGATCTGCGCCGGCGGGCGCAGAATCTGCATGAGCGCGTTCGCGAGTGTGCTCTTCCCGCAGCCCGACTCGCCCGCGAGCCCGAGGATCTCGCCGGGTGAGATCTCCAGGTCGACCCCGTCGACGGCGCGCACGGGCGGGCCGTTGCGCGTCAGGTAATCGACGGAGAGTCCGCGCAGCTCGACGAGCGGCTCGCCGCGGCCGAACGGGCGCGGCGTCGTCGATGTGCGAGTGGCCGTCACGCGACGCTCCTCCGCCGGAACCGGCGCTGCTTCTTCGGCAGGCCGCGCAGGCGCGGGTTGGACACCTCGTCGATGCCGACGAGCAGCAGCGTGAGCGCGAGCACCGTCAGGCCGATCGCGAGGCCGGGGAAGAGGAACGACCACCACTCACCCTGCAGCACGCTCGAGTTGACCGTCGCCCAGTAGAGCGACACGCCCCAGCTCGACTTGGCCGAGTCGCCGAGCCCGAGGAATTCGAGGCCGGCCTCGACGAGGATCCCGATGTAGAAGACGAGGATGAACGCCGCGGCGATGCGGCTGATCATGTTCGGCATCACTTCGCCGAAGACGATTCGCCAGGTCGACTCGCCGGAGACCTTCGCCGCTTGGATGAAGTCGCGGTTTCTCAGCGTCAGCGCCTGTCCGCGCAAGATGCGCGCCTCGATCGACCAGAGCAGTCCGCCGATCACCAGGATCATCGTCAGCATCCCGCGGCTGTGCAGGAACGCGGTGATGTCGATCAGCAACGGGATCGCCGGGATGACGATGACGACGTTGATGATCAGGCTGAGGAACTCGTCGACGATGCCGCCCGCGTACGCCGCCGTGATGCCGATCGTCGCCGCGAGGACCGTACTGAGCACCGCGATGAAGAAGCCGGTCGCAAGCGACCGCCGCGCACCGAAGACGACGCCCGCCCAGACGTCCGAGCCTTGGTCGGTCGTGCCGAACAGGTGGTGCCAGGAAGGCGGCTGACGCGTGGCGAAGCTGAAGTTCGTCGCGGTGGACGCGCTCGCGACGAACGGCGCGATCACGGCGAACAGCACCATCACGAACAGGATCCCGAGGCCGACCTGCGCTTTGGGGTTGCGCAGCAGGATGGTTACCCAGCCCGGAACCGGGATTCGGCGACGCGACCGAACGGGCGCGGCGAGCGGCTCGTCCGGAAGGGGCTGCTGCAGCTCGACTTGGACCAGGCTCATCTCACGAGGCGCGAATGCGCGGGTCGAGGGCGTAGTTGACGAGGTCGATGATGAAGATCGCGATGATCGGACAGACTGCGAAGATCAGCAGGAGCGCCTGCGTCAGCGGAAGGTCCTTGCCCAGCGCCGCTTGCTGAAGCGTGTAGCCGGCGCCCGGGTAGCTGAAGACGAGCTCGACGAAGATGACGCCGCCCACCGCCGTGGCGAACTGCGGGGCGAAGCCGTTCAGCGGCGGCAGGATCGCGTTTCGTGCGGCGTAATGGGTCATGACGCGCCGGTCCTTCAGCCCTTTCGCCTGCGCCATCGCGACGTAGTCCTCGCTGAGCGTGTTGATCATCACCGTGCGCATGTTCAGCACCCAGCCGCCCGCGAACGCGAGCACGATGACGAGCGCCGGGAGGATGCCGTGGTCGATCGCGCTCGAGATGAACGCCCAGTTGAAGCCGGGAGCGAGATCCGTGCCGTAGGCGTGCTGGATAGGGAACCAGCCGAGCCTGAGGCCGAAGAGGTAGACGACGAGCAGTGCGGTGAAGTACGCGGGAAAGGCGCCGAGCGCCATGAAGAGCGGTACGAAGATCGAGTCGAAGCTGCGGCCGCGCCGCCACGCCGCGAACATGCCGATCGTCGTGCCGAGGATGAACGCGACGAGGAAGGAGATGCCGACCAGGGCGATCGAGTAGGGGAGCGTTTGCCCGATCACCTGAGAGACCGGCGTCGGGTAGTTCGAGGTGGAGATGCCGAAGTTCAGGTGGGCCGCGTGGTCGAGATAGGTCCAGTAGGCGTTCAGAAGCGACTGGTGCTTGCCGCCGAAGATCTTCTCGTAGGCGAGGATGATCCCCGGGTTCTCCTGGATCTGCTGCGGCGTCAGGCGCTGGAGGATGCCGCCGATCGGACTGCCCGGCAAGAGCTGCGGGATCAGGAACGTGATTGTGATCGCCATCCAGAGGGCGAACACGTAGAAAGCGAGTCGTCGCAGGAACCAGCGCATGGGACCTCGTCAGAAATCTATGTGGGGGGTGGAGCTTTCGCTCCACCCCCCACAAGCCTGGCGCGGGTTAGGCGCCTGCCTTGCCCCCCGGGGCAATCCGCGTGAACGAAAGGATGTTGTCGGGGTAGTTGGTGAAGATCGGCTGCGCATAGAAGTTCTTGGGCGACGAGAAGCCGTGGAAATACCGCGTGCTGTACGTCGACCACTGCGGAGCCAGGTAGATCGGAACGATCGGCATGTCCTGGAGGAACAGGTTGCCGAGCTTGACGAAGGCCGCCTTCTGCGTCTCCGGGTTGAGCGACGAC
>DASXIH010000429.1:0-5068 GCA_036498125.1 Thermoanaerobaculia bacterium | reverse complement strand
CTCATTCACGCCGCTGACGACCGAGGTGAGACCCTCGGTCATGAGCACCTGCACGACGCGCATCTCGGCCGTCTTCTGCGGCGTGACGACGTAGACGTACGTCCCCTGCGCGCCGTGCTGCACGGCGGCGGATGGGACGGTGGTCACGTGGTGCCGGACGTCGACCTGCAGCCGCGCGTTGATGAACTGGTTCGGAAAGAGCGCGGCGTTCTTGTTGTCGAAGATCGCCTTGCAGCGGAACGTGCCGGTGTTCGGGTCGATCTGATTGTCGATCGTGAGGAGACGTCCGGTCGCCAGGAGCGTCGCGTTGTCGCGGCTGAGCGCCTGCACCGCGAGTCCGCCGGCGATGTGCTGCGTCACCGGCGCGAGCTGATCCTCCGGCAATGTGAAGAGCGCGGCGATCGGCTGCATCTGCGTGATCACGACGAGGCCGTTCTGATCCGACGCGTGCACCATGTTGCCGGGGTCGACGAAGCGGATGCCGACGCGTCCCGTGATCGGCGCCTTGATGTGGCAGTACTGCACGTTCAGCCTCGCCTGCTGGATCTGGGCGTCATCCGCTTTGATAGTCCCCTCGTTGACGCGCACGGTCGACTGCTGCGTGTTGTACTGCTGCTGCGAGACGACGCCCGACTTGTAGAGATCGGCGTAGCGCTCGAGGTCGTGCTTCGCGTTCTGCAGCGTCGCCTCGTCCTTGAACCGGTTCGCCTCCGCCTGCGCCAGGGTCGCCTCCGACGGCGCCGGGTCGATCAGCGCGATCTCCTGCCCCGCACTGACGACCTGCCCTTCCTGGAAGTTGAACCGGAGGAGCTGGCCGTCGATCCGCGTCTTGACCGTGACCGTGTTCAGCGCGTTCACGTTGCCGAGGCCGTCGAGGTAGACGGGGACGTCGCGCGCGACCACCGGCGTCACGGAGACCGGCACCGCGCGGTTGCGCTGACTCGCCGCAGCAGACTGCGCCGTCTTCGCGTTGCTCGCCGCGCGCTGGCGGAGGAAGACGATCAGGAGAATGATCGCGATCACGACGACCGCAATGGCGATGTTGCGGTTTCGCTTGTGATGCCCCGTCGCATCCGGCGCGGGCGCAACGCGGATATCGGGCGGCGAAGCGTTCCCGGGGGTCTCTCGATCCGGCCGTTGCGCCATCAAACTCCTCCTACCGCACGCTACGACCCACGGGGCAAAATGCCGAAGCGTGACGCAGTTTCGTCACTGAGGTTGGCTCGTCATCGCACCGACGACTCCCCCCATCACCGGCAGAACGAGGCCGGTAATGTACGAGCCCGTCACCGGCGATGCAAGAAAGACGTACGCAGGCGCCACCTCCTCCGGCTGCGCGGGACGCCGGAACGCGGTGCTCTTGCCGAACTCCTTCACCTTCTTCGCCGGACGATCGGCCGGGTTGAGAGGCGTCCACGTCGGCCCCGGCGCAACGGCGTTCACCCGGATGCCGCGGTCTGCGAGGTTGGTCGCGAGCGCCATCGTAAAGGCGTTGAGCGCCCCCTTGGTCGCCGAGTAGTCGAGCAGCGACGGCTCGCCGAAGATGCCGGTCTCCGAGCTTGTGATGACGATCGAGCTCCCCTCTTTCATGTGTTTCAGCGCCGCCTTCGTCAGATAGAACGTCCCGTAGACGTTCGTCTTGAACGTCAAATCGAAATGCTCCTCGGTGAGGTCGTCGATCTTCTCCGTGTGCTCCTGAAACGCCGCGTTGCTGACGAGGATGTCCAGCCCTCCGAGCTCGTCGACCGTCTGCTCGACCGCGTCGCGGCAGAACTGCGGATCGGTGACGTCGCCCTTGATCAGGAGGCAGGTCCTGCCTTCGTCTTCTTCGATGATCCGCCGCGTCTCCTCGGCGTCTTCGTCCGAGGCGAGATAGACGATCGCGACGTCGGCCCCCTCACGCGCGAAGTGAACCGCGACCGAACGCCCGATCCCGGAGTCGCCGCCGGTGATGATCGCGACCATGTCTTTCAGCTTCTCGCTGCCGAGGTAATCGGGATTCGCGAACATCGGACGGGGCCGGATGTCCGACTCGACCCCCGGCTTCTGCTGATGCTGCTCCGGAAGCGGATTGGCGGGGTAACGGCGCGTTCCGGTCTGGACGCCGCCTTTCTTCTCCTTCTTCCCGCTCTTCGCTCTCGCTTCAGTCCGGTCGACTTCCGCCTGGATCTTTCGCTGCTTCTGAAGCGTGACCGTCTTCCCACTCGCACGCCGCGTCGCCATCTCTCTCGTGCCTCCGGCACGGCGAGTGTGCAAGTGACGCACCCTGGCGAAAATGACCGGGCACGCCCTCAGCGGCGCGCCCGGTCCCCTCACATCACATTTACTGCTTCGGCGTCGGAGATGGCGAAGGCGAGGGTTGCTCCGGCGTGGACGCTCTCTTGCGTGCAGTCGCAATAGCCCGCAGCCTCTTGATCTCCCGGACATGCGGCATCAGCTCGGCGTTCGCCGGATCGCGCACCAGTTGCGTACCAATCGAGTACGCCTGGGCCGCGATCAGCGCGAGCTGGTGACGGCGGATGTAGTTCGCGCCGGAGACCGCTTCGAGAAGCGAGTTGAGCTCGTCCTCCACGGCGCTCCAGCGAGATGCCGTCTGCTGCATATCCTTGACGTCGGCCGACGGCTTGCCGAGGGCCTGCTGCACCGGCGGCGAGAAGTCGAGCATGTTGACGGTCGTCTCCACGATCTCGCGAGGCGTGGCGGCGATATAGCGAAGTGCTTGCCGCTGCTTCGGCGTGATCGGCGTGACGTCCCCCATCTGCGAACGAATGGCGCGCAGCTGATCGACGATCGCTTCCGGGGTGAGGTTCGTTGCCGGCTGCGGCGAATCCGCAGGGGGCGTCGTGGTGATAGGAATGTTGTTGTTGATGACTGTCATGTTTCCTCCGTTTCTTCTCTGCCCTCATGGTTGAGACCGGAGGACGCCGCGACTCTGTGCACGAGTGCGAGACGGCCACCGGCTGGAAGTGTTCGGCGACGCGCCGGCACTTCCGGTTAGTGTTTCCCCGAGGGGTACCCCTCGGGCGTCTCGCGGCAGGAAGAGCACAGCTCGATTCCCGCAACCGGTACGTACTAGCCAGCTCCTTTTCAGGAACCCCGTACCGCTCGTTTGCCGCTTGCGCAATAGGTTGCGTCCGTCGCGGCGATTTGTCAAGCCCCCCGGAACGGCGCCACACCACGGCGCGGCCTATTGCAACCGGCCGCTCCAATTCTCGATGTGCTTCACCGGCTCCCCCAGGACGAGCTCCAAGTCATGACAACGAATCCTCAAGGCTCGACCCGAGCCACAAATAACTTCGACTTCGTTTCGGCCCTAGCGAGAGCCTCCGTTTTTCTCCGATCGCGCGAGTCGGTCACGTTGAGCGAGGAGGCTTCTGGCGAGCTCCGATTGTTGACCCAGGCCTGCCAACGCCTGCCTGTTCATTTCAATGCACTTAGCACATTGTCTTACGTCGCGGTAATTCAGGGCCAGATCACAAAGAACCAACACAGCGTTGCGATCGCCGGACGCTGCACTCCTTTGCAACCACAGGACGGCATTTTGCGGATCCTCCCGATCTCGGTAAGCCTCACGAAGTGCTTCCTGCGCTGGCGGAAACCCATGGCGGGCCGCGCTCAATAAAAACTCGACTGCAGCGGTTCTTTCTTTGGGCACCTTACTTCCCGACAATTGCTCATACATCAGCAACTCAGCTTCCGGCTCGCCAGAGTCAGCCGCTCGCTGTAGCCAGTACTTAGCCCGCGCCGGCTCCTCGCCTTCGTCGAAAAACAGGTAAAGCCTCTTCATGGACGCGAGATCACCGCTTTGAGCCTTCAGCATTAGTTGCTGCAGCTGCGCGGGCGTGAGTTCCTCACTACAGCACGTCTTTCTGATCGCGCGGTAGCCAAGCATGGCTGCTACGACGAGCAGCAGGACACCGCCGCCGACCCACCAAAGTATCCTAGATATCCTCATTCGTCGTCAGAATCGTCATCGTCACGATAGTCTTCTGTATTCATCCGCTTGCCGTTGACAAACGTAACCCAATGACCCCTAGTTGTGAAGTCTGGCCCTCCGCCATGCTTGTCGCCGCCGCTTGCCCCCCACGTGCCCCAGGTGCCGAGGTCTACCGGCCCCAGACTCCACACCGGCTGATCAGCGCCGATGACTGTCGTACGAAGGATCTTCGACAGTCGCTGAGCAATCGAATTGTCGCCTCTAGCGGCGTTGCACGAGTTCAGAATGATCTTTCGGCCGCGCTTCCAGGTCTTGGCCTCTTTCTTTATTCGCCGCGCGAGTTGATTCGCTGTCATGTGATTAACAGTTTGGTTGCTGCCGTGCGAGTTGATCAGGATAGCGTCATTGGGATCGGGGTCGGTTGCAGCCGCGCGATTGTTCGGATCGCCCGACGGCAGAAAGTTCAGCTTCTCGAGGCCCGAAGGGTCACGTTGGTTAATGGGGTCGTTCACAACGTACTCATATAGATTCGAATCACTGCCACCAAAGCCGATGGGATCGTTGGATGTCCACCGGCCAGTACTCGAATCAAAGTCCCTGGCACCGAACCGCATGAGACCCGTATCCCGGTCGTACAGCCCTCCCGCGAACCCGAACGGCACGAAGCCCGGGTTCGAGTCCGAGAGGACGTTCCCGAACTCGTCGTACGTCAGCGCCTCGGCAAGCGTGCCCGTCGTCGCCTGGAGAACATATCGCGGGCTGCCGAGGTGGTCGGCGATGATGCGGTAGGTGCTCCCCTGCCAGGTCATATAGTCGGGGACGTTCGTGCGGGAGCCGTAGACGAAGCGCTTCGTGATCGTTCCGCTTCCGTCGGTCTCGGCGATGATGCGGAGTTGGTCGCCGTAGATCCAGCCGGTGGTCAGGGTGCCGTTGACCTTCTTCCCGACGCGGCGGTTCGAGGCGTCGATCACGTATTCGATCAGGCGTCCGTCCGGCAATGTGACGCTCCGCAGGTTCCCGAGCACGTCATAGTTGTACAGCGTCGTACCCTGCGCGTCGATCTTCTTCTGCAACTCGCCGTGGTCGGAGTAGAAGTAGCTCCCGCCGTTGTACGTCGTCATCCGGTCCTGG
>DASXIH010000428.1:0-20325 GCA_036498125.1 Thermoanaerobaculia bacterium | reverse complement strand
TCAAAGGCGGCGACTACCGCTCGCGCGAGGCGAACGTCCATCGCCTCGCCGAGCTCTCGGTCGACATCATCGACCAGGCGGTCGCCCAGGGCGTGCCGTTTGCGCGCGAGTACGGCGGGCTCCTCGAGAACCGCTCGTTCGGCGGCGTGCAGGTGTCGCGTACGTTCTACGCCCGCGGCCAGACGGGGCAGCAGCTCCTCCTCGGCGCGTTCCAGGCGCTCGAACGGCAGATCGCCCTCGGCAACGTGACGATGTTCAACCGCTACGAGATGCTCGACGTCGTGCTGGTCGACGGCCAGGCGAAGGGGATCGTCACCCGCAACCTGAACAACGGCCGCATCGAGTCGCACGCCGGCGATGCCGTCGTCCTCGGCACCGGCGGATACGTCAACGTTTTCTACCTCTCGACGAACGCGAAGGCGTCGAACGCGACAGCCATTTGGCGTGCGTACAAGCGCGGCGCCTGCTTCGCAAACCCCTGCTACACGCAGATCCACCCGACCTGCATCCCGCAGACGGGCGATTTCCAGTCGAAGCTGACGCTGATGTCGGAGTCGCTCCGCAACGACGGCCGGATCTGGGTTCCGAAGACGAAAGGCGACAAACGTCCGCCGAACGAGATCCCGGAGCAGGAGCGCGATTACTACCTGGAGCGGAAGTACCCGAGCTACGGGAACCTCGCGCCGCGCGACATCGCCTCACGCGCCGCCAAGGAGGCGTGCGACGAAGGGCGCGGAGTCGGCGCGAGCGGCCGCGGCGTCTATCTCGACTTCGCCGACGCCATCAAGCGCCTCGGCAAGAAGGTCATCCAGGAGCGCTACGGCAATCTCTTCGAGATGTACCACGACATCACGGCCGAGAATCCGTACGAGACGCCGATGCGCATCTACCCGGCGCCGCACTACGCGATGGGCGGTCTCTGGGTCGACTACAACCTGATGTCGAACATCCCCGGCCTTTACGTGATCGGCGAGGCGAACTTCTCGGACCACGGTGCGAACCGCCTCGGTGCCAGCGCGCTGATGCAGGGCCTTGCCGACGGCTACTTCGTCGTCCCTGTCACGATCGGCGACTACCTCGCGGGGCAGCTGGGGAAGAAGGTCTCGGCCGACCGGCCGGAGTTCAAGGCGGCCGAGAAAGAGGTCAACGACCGCGTGGCGAAACTGCTCGCCGCGAACGGAACCCGCAGCGTCGACTCCTACCATCGCGAGCTCGGCTCGATCATGTGGGAGTACTGCGGCATGGCCCGTAGCAAAGAGGGACTCGAGAAGGGCGTCAAGCTGGTCCGCGATCTGCGCAAACAGTTCTGGCGCGACGTGAAGGTCCTCGGCACGAACGAGGAGCCGAACCAGGCGCTGGAGAAGGCGGGCCGCGTCGCCGACTTTTTCGAGCTCGCGGAACTGATGTGCATCGACGCCCTGCAGCGCGACGAGTCGGCCGGCGCGCACTTCCGCATGGAGTACCAGACGCCCGACGGGGAAGCGAAGCGCAACGACGACCAATATCTCTACGTCTCCGCCTGGGAGTACACGGGCGACGACAGCGAGCCGCGCCTCCACAAGGAACAGCTGGATTACGAAGAAGTGAAGCTCGCGACGAGGAGCTATAAATAATGGACCTGACACTGCACGTGTGGCGGCAGGCTTCACGCGACGCCGCGGGATCGTTCCAGACCTATCCGGCGAAAGACATCTCGCCGGACGCCTCCTTTCTCGAGATGCTCGACATCGTCAACGAAGATCTGATCGCCAAGGGCGAGCAGCCGATTCACTTCGAGCACGATTGCCGCGAGGGCATCTGCGGCTCCTGCGGCATGATGATCAACGGTGTCGCGCACGGCCCGGTCGGCAAGACCGCGACGTGCCAGCTCCACATGCGCCACTTCAAGGACGGCGATGAAGTCGTCGTCGAGCCGTGGCGTGCGCGCGCATTTCCGATCGTCAAGGACCTCATCGTCGACCGCAGCCCGCTCGACAAGATCATCCAGGCCGGCGGGTACGTCTCGGTCAACACCGGCAGCGCGCCGGAAGCGAACGACACGCCGGTGCCGAAGCTCGTTCAGGAGCGGGCGATGGACGCCGCCGAGTGCATCCAGTGCGGCGCCTGCGTCGCTCAGTGCCCCAACGGCGCAGGCCAGCTCTTCACCGCCGCGAAGGTCTCGCACCTCGGCCTCCTCCCGCAGGGACAGCCGGAGCGTTACGAGCGCGTCCTGAAGATGGTCGACGTCATGGAGGAGTACTTCGGCAGCTGCACCATGTTCCGCGAGTGCGAAGCCGTCTGTCCCAAGGGCATCTCCGTCGACTTCATCGCGCGCATGAACCGCGACTACATCGTGGCGAAACTGAAGTCCGTGTAGGTGCGGCTGATCTCAGCCGCACCGAGACTTACATCTTCGATTTGATGTCGTGCGCCATCTTCTGGTGCTCTTTCAGCACCGGAAGGGTCTTGTCGATCCACGCCTTGAGGTCGGCATCCTTCGCCAATTTCGACGCTTCCTCGAATTCCTTCACGTCCTTGTCGTGGTCTTCGACCATGTCGTCGATGTAGGCCTTGTCGATGTTCTTCGACGACATGACCTTCTGCGCCGCGTCCTTGTGCTTCTGGTCCGTATCGGTCGGGAGTGTGACGCCCTTGTTCGACGCGAGCTGTTTCAGCTCGTCGTTGGCTTTGCTGTGGTCGGTCACCATCCTGTCCGCGAAGCCCTTCGCGTCGGGGTTTTTCGCGGCCGGTGAGACCTGTTGTCCGAGTGCGACCTCGGCGAGCCCGCCGGTCGCGGCCTTCTGCATGAAGTCCAGATCCGCGGACGCCATCTGCGCCGTCGACGTCGTACCGGATGTGTCGCTCGCGGCCACCGAGGTTGTCGTGTTTGCGGTATCGGTGCTCGTAGCCTCGTTCTCCTTCTTGCACGCGAAGGAGAGAAATGTGAACGCGAATGCGATCACGAGGGCAAGGTATGGTTTCTTCATGGTGAACTCCTTTTCGGCCGTTACAGTGCAGAAAACGCTCCACTCAGCCGTTGCTTTACGTGTTAATTTCAGCCATCCAATATCGGTCAGTGCAAAACACCACGAGCGAACACGATGCTGAGCTTCGGGCTCTCACAGCTGAGGCTGCGCGCGTCTGCAATGCTCCGGTCGCGCTCCTCGGTTTTTTCGACGGCGACCGCGAGCGAGTGAAGGTCTCGGTCGGCTGGAAGGTCGAAGAGTTCCCCTCGACCTCATCATTCGCCGCGCGTTTTACTGATGCACGCGACGTCGTCGTATTGGATGACGCGTCGGCCGTCCCTGCTTTTGCGGAACACCCGTTCGTGGCAGGCGCACCCAACGTGCGCTTCATCGCGGCTATCCCGCTGATCGATCCTTCCGGCGCATTCCTCGGAGCGCTGACCGTGCTCGATCGGGCGGTGCATCACCTCCAACCGGCGCAGACGCAGATGCTTCGCATGATCGGCCGTCAGGTCGTGCAACTCCTCCAGGCACGCCTGCATCACGAGGAGATTGCGCATGTACGCGAGTCGCTCGAAGAGAGCGAAGCCCGCTTCCGCGATCTCTTCGAACAGACCGACGATCTGATCATGAGCATCGGGTCCGACGGCCGGGTGCTGCACGCGAACCAGGCGACGCTCAATGCACTGGGCGCCACGAACGAGGAGCTGTCGCGCATCGACATCGTGCGCATCGTCGATTCCGAGGAGCGCGAGAGCTTCCGCCGCGCACTGCAGCGCGTCTTCACGAAGGCGGAGCCGCAGCGCGTCGAGACCGTCTTCATGGGATGCGGTAATCGCAGGATCACCGTGGAAGGGGCGTTGCGCCCGCGGATCATCGACGGCCGCGCGGTCATGGCCCGCGTCGTTTTCCGCGACGTGACGGATCGGAAGCACTTCGAGACCGATCTCGCCAACGCGCGCGATGCGGCGCTCGAAGCGGCGCGCCTCAAGACGCAGTTCCTCACGAACGTGAGTCACGAGATCCGGACGCCGATGAACGGCATCATCGGCATGATCGACCTCCTCCTCGGCAGCCGGCTCAACGAGGACCAGGCCGACTTCGCGCACCAGGGGATGGCGAGCGCGGAGCAGTTGCTGTCGATCGTGAACAACATTCTCTATGTCTCCAGCGTCGAGTCGGGGAGTCTCTCGACGGCGAATGCCGATTTCGATCTCTACCGGCTCCTGGAGCGCGTCGTCGAAGTGATGAAAGTCGGCGCCCTCGGAAAAGACGTCGACATCCGTTACTCCTACGACGAGTCGCTGCCGACGGTGGTCTACGGAAACCAGGGACGCGTGCGCCAGATCGTGACGAACCTGATGGACAACGCGGTGAAGTTCACCATGCAGGGCTCGGTCACGCTGCGCGTCACGCGACAGACGCAGACGGCCACGCATGACGTCGTCCGTTTCGAGGTGCGCGATACCGGCATCGGGATCGCGGAAGAGGACCGGCTGCTGCTCTTCGAGCGCTTCTCGCAGATCGAGGGGTCCAGCACGCGTCGCTTCCAGGGGATCGGCCTCGGCCTCGCCGCGGCACGGCAACTGGTGGACATGCTGGGCGGGGTGATCGACGTCGAGAGCTCGCCCGGCATTGGGTCGGCGTTCTGGTTCTCCATTCCGTTCGCGCGGCACGAAGACGACCGGAAGCCGATCGTCTCCTCCGACCTCGATTTCAAAGGGAAGCGGGTGCTCCTCGTCGATCAGGCGCCGACGAGCCGCCGCGTGCTCCGCCATTACCTCGCCGACCGGTGGGACATGCTCGTCGAGACGACCGAGACGGCGGCCGACGCGCTCACTTTGTTGAAGCTTGCGGCGCGGACTCCCGAGATGTTCGACGTCGCGATCTACGACGCGATGCCCGATCTCGATCCGGTGGCGTTCACGAAGAGGGTCCGCGGCGATCCCACGCTCGCGCCGCTGCGGCTGGTGCACATGGTGTCGCGAACGATGAACGAGAACGAGCTGCGTGCGGCGGGCGTGAATGCGATCGTCGCCAAGCCGCCAGGGCCGGGCGAGCTGTTCGACGCGCTCACGATCGCCCTGGCAACCGAGGCTTTGGGACTGGCGCGGTCGGCACTGACGCAGCCGGTGCGTCCCCTCACGGTGGTCCCCGAGGTGACCGCCGAGATGCGGCAGGGAGTTCGCGTCCTGCTGGCGGAGGACAACTTCCTCAACCGTAAGTTGACGATGAGTCAGCTCGAGAAGCTCGGCTATCGAGTCGATGCGGTTGCCAACGGAAAAGAGGCGGTGGAGGCAGTTGCGCTCGAGCGGTACGACGTCATCCTCATGGACTGCCAGATGCCGATCGTCGACGGGTACGAGGCGACGCTGGAGATCCGGAAACTGGAGCGGAACGGCACGCCACAGCATCGGATCATCGCCATGACCGCGAACGCGCTGGAAGGCGACCGCGAGAAGTGCCTCGCCGCCGGGATGGACGACTACCTCTCGAAGCCGACGAAGGCGGAAGACCTCGAGTCAGCGCTCGCGCGCTATTTCGCGGCGTAGCGCATCGGCGAGACGCTCGTACTCCGCCGGCTCGTTGTAGAGCTGGGCCGAGACGCGGAGAACGCGCTTCGGCGCCTGCGGCCAGAGCATCACCGGCACTTCGATCCTGTACTCATTGAACAGAACGTCCTGGATCGGGTCGTTGCCGAAGAGCGAGTGCGCCGTATGCGGGCTGTCGGGGATCGGGACCGCGGCCAGCGATCCGATCATGTCGTCCGGCGCCGGCTTCTCGATCTGCAGCGCGTCGATGAGGAGGTCGCGCGCCTGGAGCGCGAGGGCGCGGTTGCGTCGCCGGATCTCCGGCCAACCCCCCTCGACCAGCGACGCCATCACCCGCAAAGACTCGGGCGCCGAGAGGATGGCGGTCGGGTCGTCGGTGCCGGTCCAGTCGAATTCGATGAGATAGCGGGAGCGGTCGCGGCGATCGGACGTCGCGCCGTGGCTGATCGACGTCGGCCGCACGGTCGCGCGACGGTTCTCGCGAACGTAAAGGAACGCGGCGCCTTTGGGCGCGCAGACCCACTTGTGCAGGTTGCCGGTGTAGTACGCGGCGTTGATCGCGCGAAGATCGAGCGGCAGCATGCCGGGAGCGTGAGCACCGTCGATCAGCGTGTCGACGCCGCGCGCATTCAGCTCCTCCACGATCCGTTCGACCGGGAAAACGAGACCGGTCTGGCTCGTGACGTGGTCGATGAGGAGGAGCCGCGTCCGGTCCGTGACCTTGTCGAGCACCCGCTCCACGACCACGTCGGGTGACGCGATCGGAAACGGGATGTCGACGACGACGACCTTCGCGCCGGCGAGACTCGCCGCGAAGTCGAGCGTGTTCCGCGACGCGGTGTATTCGTGGTTCGTGACCAGCAACTCTTCGTTCCGGTCGAGATCGAGCGAGCGGAGGACGGCGTTGATTCCCGCCGTGGCGTTGGTGACGAGAGCGATGCCGTTCGCATCCGCGTTCAGGAAAGCGGCGAGCTCCTGGCGCACCGTTTCGAGCAGTTCGTCGATCTGGCGTGCGAGGAAGAGGACCGGCTCACGCTCCATCCGTTCGCGCCACTCGGTCTGTTTCGCCAGCACGAGGCGCGGCGTCGCGCCGAACGAGCCGTGATTGAGAAACGCGATCGCCGGATCGAGGAGCCAGTTTTCCTTCATACGATGCGCGAGATCCCTTCTTCGAGTGTCGCCGGAGGCGTGAGCAGCGAGACGACGAAGTAGCCGTCGCGTGCGAAGTCGAAAAAATATCCCGGATGGACGATCACGTCGTGCTCCTCGAGAGCCCGGAGTGCGAATTCTTCGTCACTTTCGAGTTGCGGAATCCGGACGACGGCCGACCAGCCGCCTTCGACCGGCAGAAGCTGCACGTGCGGCCGCGCGGCCAGAAGGCGCTTCAGGACGTCGAGTGATTCGCGGATGCGCTGCCGGATCGCGTCGCGGATGCGCGCGCCGAGGACGAGCAGCTCCGGCAGCGCGACCTGAACAGGCGTCGAGACGGAAAGAAAGTTGTCGGCGATCAGCTCCAGCGCGTCGAGCGCCTCGCGATTCTTCGTCCGGATCCATCCGAGCTTCAGGTGCGGCAGACCGCACGACTTCGACAGGCCGCCGAGGACGAAGCCGTTTTCGAATGAAGAGCCGGTGCCTTCGAGCTGGTACTCCAGAAATACCTCGTCGCTGATGACCGGCACGCCGAGGCGGCTCAACCCCTCCTGTTCCTCGGCGGTCACATACGAACCGGTGGGACTGTTCGGGTTCACGACCACGATGGCGCGCGTGCGGGCGTCCAGCGGAACGTGCGACGCATCGATCTCCCACCGCCGGTGAAACTCCATCGCGAACGTCCGTTGTTCGATCAACTCCAGCTGGGCGAGGTGCTCGAGCAGCGGGTACGACGGGGTCGCGGTGACGACGTTGTCACCCGGATCGGTGAGGAGCTTGAAAAGGAACGAGTACGCCTCGCTCGTCGACGCGGTGATCAGGAGCTCGCCGGCATCGCAGCCGAGATACGCCGCGAGCGCCTCGCGGGCGCTCGGAAGGCCGCGCGGATCGGGGTCGTACTTCGCGTGAGCCGCGCGGGCGAATGCTTCACCGATCTCGTCGAGCGGGTAAGGGATGCCTGCCCGCGTCGGATTCGATTCCGTGAGGTCGACTGCGTTCGGATGGCGTGCGCGCGCGATCGCGAGCCGGTTCGGCGGCGTGTTCCATGGCGCGCGGCGCGAGAACATCTACGACTTCACGCAACCGTTTGCCGCTTCCGCCATTCCCTTCTCGAGGTCACCACGTGCACTCGTCTGCGACGCTGGAACGGAGTCGATCGCCTGCCGGAACGTCTTCGCCGCCTCATCGCATGCCCCGCGCGCCGCGAGGATCCTCGCGAGCGTGTCGAGCACGAGATACGAGTCGGGCCCATTCTGCGCGACCGCTTTCCGCGCCAGCGTTTCGGCCTCGTCGTAGTGCTTCTCCTGGTACATCAGCCACGCGAGGTTGTTCAGCGCATCGCGGAACCCCGGCTCCAGCTCCAGCGCCTTGCGGAACGACGTCTCCGCGTCCTTCTGTTGGCCGAGCTGCATCTGCGCGTTGCCGAGGTTCGTCCAGACGAGCGGCGTTGCCTGGTTGTGATCGAGCAGCTCCTGATACCGGGCGGCTGCTTCGGCGTACTTTCCTTCCGATTCGAGCGACACCGCGGCGCGGAGCGACTCATTCTGCGTCGGCGGGCGGATGAAGATCGCCGCGTGGCCGCCGCCGCTCCAGGCCTTGTCGAGCCGCTCGAACGAAACCCAGCGCGCTTTGCCGTCGCCGAACTGCGTGCGAATCAGGTTGTGCTCCGGGTCGATGCCGTCGGCGACGACGTAGTGGAAGAAGTCGTAGTGATGTCCGAGGGCGTCGATCACTTTCAGCATCAGGATCGCGGGATGGCCGGCGGCCAACTCGGCCTCCACCGACGCGCGGTCTCCGGTGACGAGCTGCGCTTCATAACCCTTCTGGCGCGCCGCGAGGAGCATGTCGATCGTCATCACGCCGCCGCGGGTCTTCGGCAGCGAGGCGTCCCACTGCTGCATCGTGGTGGGGTCGCCGTAGTGCTGCAGCACCGTCGAGAGCGATCCGGCTCCGCACGACTCGATGCCCCACTTGAGCATCGGCATGTTCGGAATCGTGGTGGCGGTGGCGCTCGCATGCTGCGAGCGGGGGGTGAAGAGCGTGGTGCAGGCGGCGAGCAGGAGCGGGGCGAGTGCGGCGATTCGTTTCATAAAACAAATCGGGCGAGCGTGACCGCCCGCCCGATTCTATTCGTCTCCTCTTCGGTTCGGGTTCAGCCCAGTGCGATGACGAGGATCAGCGCGGCGAGTGCGCCGATTCCGACCCAGATCCATTCCTGCCGGGTCAGACCCGCGGCCTGCAACTGGTCGAGATGGTTCGCCAGCTGATGCAGGTCCTGCGGCGAGAGCTGCGACACGCGCGCATTCACCTGATCGGTCGTAAAGCCGCGAGCCGCCAATGCCTGTGCGACCTGGTCGTTGGACGTGAAGTCACGAACGACGGCGAGATCGGTGGCACGCGAATCGAGGCTCTGATTCGCCGCAGTCTTCGACGGCATCGGGGCCGCGAAGCTCGGGATGGCAATTGCCAGGGCGAGGAGAACGAAGAACACCAATGTAAAACGCTTCGACACGACAACCTCCTTATGATCCGGCTGGCGTCAGCCGCCGGCTCCGGGGAACCGAGGGAGCAAGAGGCGGACCAGTCCGCCCGCACACCGCGCCACGCTGCTTCTCCGCCACTCTGGAACTGTTACGATCACTCGCTCTGTTACGGAACCATCCATGATCCGCTTCGAGGACATCCTTGATCGTGTCGAGAGTTATAAGCCCGACTTCGACGAGGAGCTGTTGCAGAAGGCGTACATCTTCTCGGCACGCGAGCACCGGGAGCAGGTGCGCAGCTCGGGCGAGCCGTACCTGGTCCACCCCCTGAACGTCGCCTACATCCTCTCGGAAATGCGGCTCGACGAGACCTCCATCGCCGTCGGCCTCCTCCACGACGTCCTCGAAGACACCCTGACCACCAAGGAGACGCTGCAGGAGATGTTCGGCAATGACGTCGCGGACCTGGTCGACGGCGTGACGAAGATCTCCCGCTACAACTTCGTCTCGAAGGAAGAGCAGCAGGCCGAGACGTTTCGCAAGATGCTGCTGGCGATGGTCTCCGACCTCCGGGTCGTGCTGGTGAAGCTCGCCGACCGTCTCCACAACATGCGCACGCTCCAATACCTCACCGAGGAAAAGCGGCTCGCCGTGGCGAAGGAGACCCTCGAGATCTACGCCCCGATCGCCAACCGCCTCGGCATGGGCCGGATCAAGAGCGAGCTGGAAGACCTCTCGTTTCAGTACCTCCATCCGCGGGAGCACGAGGAGCTGAACCGGGCGATCAGCGAGAAGATGGCCGTCAGCGGCGACGTCGTCGACCGCATCAAGACGATGCTCTCCCGCGCCCTCGAGGACAACGGCATCGAAGGCGACGTCTACGGCCGCGTCAAGTCGGTCTATTCGATCTGGGACAAGATGCGCCGGCAGGAAATCGATATCGGCCAGCTCTACGACTACCTCGCCTTCCGCATCATCACCAACTCCCTCAAGGACTGCTACGCCTCCCTCGGCATCATCCATCAGATGTGGAGGCCGGTTCCGGGCCGCATCAAGGACTACGTGGCGATGCCGAAGCCGAACTTCTACCAGTCGCTGCACACGACCGTGGTGGCGGAGAAGGGGCAGCCGTTCGAGGTCCAGATCCGGACCAAGGAGATGGACCTGATCGCCGAGCAGGGGATCGCGGCCCACTGGAAGTACAAAGAAGGCCGCGTCGGAGCCCATCCCGACGACGCGAACTTCCTCTGGCTGCGGCAGGTGATGGAGTGGCAGCAGGAGATCAAGGATCCGCGGGTCTTCCTCGACTCCCTGAAGATCGACCTCTACCCCGACGAGGTCTACACCTTCACGCCGCGCGGCGACGTCTTCGCCTTTCCGCGGGGTGCCACGCCGCTCGACTTCGCCTACCGGATCCACACCGACGTCGGGCACCGCTGCGTCGGCGCCCGGGTCAACGGCAAGCTCCTCCCGCTCCGTACGCCGCTGAAGAACGGCGACATCGTCGAGATCCTCACCGGCGCCGCGCAGAAGCCGAGCCGCGAGTGGCTGAACATGGTCGTCACCTCGCGCGCCCGGCACAAGATCCGGCACTGGCTGAACCTGGAGCAGAAGAACCGCTCGATGGAGGTCGGACGGAAGCTGATCGAGCGCGAGGCGAAGCGGTACCGGGTGCAGTGGCGGAAGCTGATCGCCGAGAACGCGCTCGACGGCGTGTTGAACGAGTACGGCCTTCCGAAGATCGAGGAGCTCTACGCGGACGTCGGCTACGGGAAGATCTCACCGCGCAGCATCGTCGAGCGGTTCGTCACCGACGAGCAGAAGGAGCGGGGAGCGGAGGCGCCGCCGGGCGTCATCCAGCAGGCGGTCCGGCGCATCTTCCCGTTCACGTCCAACGCAACCATCAAGGTCAAAGGCTACGACGACCTGATGACTTATCTGGCAAAGTGCTGCAACCCGCTGCCGGGGGAGGCCATCGTCGGCTTCGTGACGCGCGGCAAGGGCGTTGCGGTCCACAGCGCGAACTGTCCGAACATCAAGAACCTGATGTTCAACACCGACCGCGAGATCGCCGTCGAGTGGGCGGACCAGCGCCAGTCCCAGTTCCAGGTCGAGATGGAGATCGTCATGGAGGACCGGCATGGCGTCCTCGCCCGCATCGTCTCGACGATCTCGAACCTGAAGACGAACATCCGTCAGATGGACACGCGCGCCGGCGACGGCAAGGCCACGGCCGAGCTGGTCCTCGAGATCGCCGACCTGAAGCACCTCGAGAAGGTGATCAAGTCGATCGGTGCGGTGGACGGGGTGCTGCGCGTGGAGAGGAAGTACAACATAGGCCGCCACGCGACGGCCTAGGTTGAACTAACGCGCCGCCTTCTGAACTTTACCCGAGCGGATGCAGCGGGTGCAGACGTTGATCCGGCGGACTGCGCCGCCCACGATCGCGCGGACGCGCTGCAGGTTCGGCAACCAACGTCTGCTCGAGACGTTGTGCGCGTGGCTGACGCGATTTCCGAACACGGGCGCCTTGCCGCAGACTTCACACATTTTGGCCATCTAAAACTCCCTCAAATAAACGAAAGGCGCAGATTCTAAACCTGCTCCGGAACTTGTGCAACGAATTCAGAGCTCGCCTCGCGGCAAACTGGCGTCAGCGTTTCACTTATCTAATTTCCGTAGAGTTGACACCACCCTTAAAAGAATGTAATTTCGGTCCACCTTTCATCAACCGGTGCCAGCGAGAAGTGAGTGTGAGATGGATGGGGTGAGTGGTGTTCTTCTCAAAGAGCAAAAATGTCGTCGGCCTTGATATCGGCTCCTCGGCAGTCAAACTAGTTGAGCTGAAGGAGAAAAAGGGCGGAGCCTTTTCGCTCGTCAAGCTCGGACTGGAACGGCTGTCTCCCGAGGCTATCGTCGACGGTTCCATCATGGACTCGTCCATGGTGGTCGAGACGATCTCAAAGCTGAACTCCGACAAAGCGATCAAGAATTCCAATTACGCCACCTCCCTCTCCGGGCACTCGGTGATCATCAAAAAGATCACCCTCCCGGCGATGTCGCCGGAGGAGTTGTCGGAGTCGATTCAGTGGGAAGCTGAGCAGTACATCCCCTTCGACATCAACGACGTCAACCTCGACTACGTGCCGCTCACGCAGCCCGGCACCGGCGACAACATCGACGTCATCCTGGTCGCCGTGAAGAAGGAAAAGATCAACGACTACACGTCGGTGATCAGCCAGACGGGGAAGGTCCCGGTCCTGGTCGACGTCGACGCCTTCGCCGTCCAGAACGCCTACGAGACGAACTACGACGTCGAGGACGGGAAGGTCCTTGCCCTCGTGAACATCGGCGCCTCCGTCACGAACGTGAACGTCCTCTCGAGCGGGAGCTCGCTCTTCTGGCGCGACATCACGTTCGGCGGGAACCAGTACACCGACGCGATCCAGCGCGAGCTGTCGCTCTCGTTCGACCAGGCGGAAGAGCTCAAGCGCGGCCACGCCGTCGCCGACTACACCATTCAGCAGGTCATCCCGATTCTCAACTCCGTTTCGGAAGATTTTGCAGGCGAGCTTCGCAAGACGCTCGACTTCTTCACCGCGACCTCGGGCGCGGACCGCGTCGACGAGATCGTTCTCGCCGGCGGCGGCTCGGGCGTGCTCAACCTCGACGCCATCCTGCGGGACAAGTTCGGCATCCCCGTGTCGATCATGGACCCCTTCCGCAAGATCACGGTGGACGAGAGCGCGTTCAATCCCGAGGAGCTAGCTGAGATCGCGCCGAGCATGGCCATAGCCGTCGGCCTTGCCATAAGGAAGTTGGGGGACGCTTGATCAAGATCAACCTGGTGCGGGAGGGGCGGGCGGTACGCGGAGCGACAGGCGCTCCCGCGGCGGTCCCGGGTGTCGCCGCCGCTGCAGGTCCCGGCAATCTCAACAACATCCTCATCATCGGTCTCGTGGTCGTGGGCGCTGTCGCCTCGCTGGGCTACTGGCTCTACGCCAAGCGCAACCTCGCGAACACCCAGGCGACGATGGAGCAGCGGAAACTGGAGGCGCAGAAGCTCGAGTCGGCCATCAACGCCGTCAACGACTTCCAGAAGAAGAAGGACAGCCTCCAGAAGCGCATCGACCTGATCAACCAGCTGAAGCAGAACCAGAAGGGCCCCGTGAGGATCATGGATCAGGTGAGCCGCGATCTTCCCGATCTCGTCTGGCTCGACAGCATGAACATCACGAACGGCCACATCGCCCTGAATGGGCGTGGCCTCAACCCGAACGCGATCGCGCTGTTCGTCGCGAACGTCAAGCAAGACCCGTTCTTCGAAGAGCCGCAGGTCGGGACGATCACGCAGCAGAGTCCCAACCCGCCGGTCTATACGTTCGACATGAATTTCGGCTTCACTTACGCGGCGAAGACCCCGGGCCAGCAGGCCGCCGCGGTGACGGGGACGTCGACGACCGGTACTTCAGGCACGGGAACCGGGACGGCAAGCCCCGGTAAGCCGGGCGGGACGAGGAAATAGGAGGGGCGATGGCATTCTCATTCAATGACAAGCCTCTCTACGTCGGCCTCGGCATCGGGCTGCTCATCGCCGTCCTCCTCGTCGCCGCGACGCACGTCTGGGTCGTGACTCCGATCGACGACGAAATGCACTCCGACGAGTCGCAGATCACGGAGCTCGACAAGAAGATCGACGCCGGCCGCGCCGCGGAACGGAAGCTTCCTCAGTTCCGTGCGGAAGTCTTGCGGCTGGAGCAGGAGCTCGAGAAGCTCCGCCGCATTCTTCCGTCGACCCGCAACACCGAAGAGATCATCCAGAAGATCAAGGCCCTCGTCGATCAGGGGGACTTCACGCTGAGGAAGCTCACCTTCCCGACGCTCGGGGCGGCGAAGAGCGGCGATCCGTACGCCGAATGGCCGATCAGCGTGGCGGTCGACGGCCGTTACCACAACCTTGCGATCCTCTTTAACCGCCTCGGAAACTTCTCGCGCATCATGAATGTCGAGAACATCGAGATCAAAGCGCTGACGACGCAGGTGGAGAAGACCATCTCCGCCGACTTCATCGCGAAGACGTTCGTCTACGTCGAACCGGCAGAGACGGCGCCGGGCGACAAGAAGGGCGCCAAACCCGCCGCGGCGAAGAAAGAGGGGAGCGGAGAATGAGACTCTCGCGTTTCGCAGCTTCTCTGCTGATCGTCGGCGGCGCGATGGCGGGCGTGATTCTCGCGCAGACGCCGAAGCCCGGAATCTCGAAGCCGGCTCCCGCGACCAACACCGCGACGACCGCCACGACGGCGACCACCGCGACGACCAGCAGCGGCGGAGTGCAACAGACGCTGCAGGAGATCCTCGAAGAGCCGTCGAGCGCGGATAGCTATCGCTACGACCCGCAGGGGCGTCGCGACCCGTTCCAGTCGCTCATCGGACCGCGTCCGGCGATCCAGCCGGGACAGCGTCCGCCAGGAACCCCCGGATTCCTGGTCGACGAGATGAAACTTCAGGGCGTCTTCGAGACGAAAAAAGGTGTTTTTACCGCGATGGTTCTCGGTCCGGACAACAAGGGTTACCCGATCCGTGTAGGGGACAAGGTTCTCGACGGCGAAGTCATTCGCATCACTCCTGTTTCAGTCGTTTTTCGCCAGGAGGTCAATGACCCGACGCGGATCGAACGGTACAAAGAAGTCGTGAAAGAGCTGACTCCAGAGGCGACGAAGAAGTAACCGCACGGCGCGGGATGGGGCTGCGTGGAGGGCTGGAGATGGTGAAGGTACGAAGTATGAGAAGAGCTAACCGAATGCTGGTGGTGACGATGGTCGTCGCGACCGTCGGCGTGAGCGGAGCCAACGCGTCTCTGTTCAAGCACCGCAAGGCTGAAGGAAAGCCTGCCGCCAATACCGCTGCCGTTGCCGGCGCGACTCTGAACGCCATCGACGTCGATGGATCGCGGATCACGCTGCGCACCAGCGCCACACCTGCATACACGTCCTACAACCCGGCGCCCGATGTCTTTGTCGTCGATCTCACCGCCACGTCGAAGGGCTCCGCGCTCGCGATTCCGGCCACGTTGCCGGCGGGCGTCACTTCGGTCGCCGCCGAAGAAGCCGTCGAGATGGGGACGCGCCTGACGCGCGTCACCTTCCGGCTGGCGCAGCCGCTCTCGCCGCAGGCATCCGCAAACGAGAACAACGTCGTCATCACGATGCCGGCCGTCGCCGCCACGGCGACCGAAACCGCGCCGGCTCAGATTGCCGCCCTTCCGCCGGTCGAGGTGAAGAAGGACGACACGCCGCACGTCGAGCCGATCGCCGATCCGGCCCCGGTTGCGCCGCCGGTGGCGGAACCGGTTGCGGTCCCGATTGCGGCCGCCTCCGGAGTGAAGGCAAAGAGACTCCAGCACGTCGAGGCCTCCGGCTCCGGCGCGAACGTTCAGGTCAGAATCTCGGGCGACGGGTCGCTCGCGTACAAGGCGTTCACCCTGGAGAACCCGTCGCGTCTCGTCATCGACTTGAGCGGCGTGAAGAACGCCGTCTTGAAGCCGAACGTCACGGTATCCGACGCGGTCGTGAAGCGCATTCGCGTCGGACAGTTCGCCACCGCGCCGACTCCGGTCGCGCGCGTCGTCCTCGACCTCGCCTCGAAATCGCAGTACCACATCGCCGAAGACGGCGACGCGCTGCGTGTGACTTTCGGCGATGCCCCGGCAGCCGTCGCGGCGAAAGCGCCGCCGGTTACCGAAGCCTCGACCTGGAAGATGCCGGAGGCGCCGAAGCCGGTGAAGCACGCTCCGGCGAAGGCGGTCATCAACGCCACCGCCGATCAGGCGCCGCCGAACACGCCGCCGCTGAAGACCACGACGTCCAATGAGAACGTCTTCACCGAGCCGCAGACGCAGACGCCTGCGCCGGCGAGCATCCTCCCGGAGGGGACGCGTGTCCTCTCGAGTCCATCGGGCGGCTCCTCGCGCACGCTCACGGGAGCGAACCAGAAGGTCTACACCGGCGAGCCGCTCTCGCTGAACCTCAAAGAAGCCGACATTCGCGACGTTCTCCGTACCTTCGCCGATCTGACGGGCCTCAACATCGCCGTCGATCCCGACGTGTCGGGGAAGGTGACGGTCAACTTCAACGAAGTGCCGTGGGATCAGGCGCTCGACATCATCCTGCGCCAGAACTCGCTCAACTACGTGCTCGAAGGAAACGTGCTCCGTGTCGGCAAGGTCGACCGTCTCGCAGCGGAGCAGCAGGCGCAGCGCCGCCTCGAGGAAGAGCAGCGGCTGAACGTCAATACGATCACCGCCGTCTTCAAGCTCTCCTACGCGCGCGCCGGCGAGGTGCAGAACCTCATCAAGGAGATCGCATCGCCGCGGGCGAGGATCATCGTCGACGCGCGTACGAATCAGCTGATCGTCAGCGAGATCCCGACGTACCTGCAGACCATCAACGATCTGATCAACACGGTCGACATTCCGACCCGCCAGGTGATGATCGAGGCGCGAATCGTCGAAGCCTCGAAGGTCTTCACGCAGCAGTACGGCTTCTCGTGGGGATTCTCGGGCGCTTTCGACCCGGCGCTCGGCAACGGCACCGGCCTGGTCTTCCCGAACCGTATCGGTTACACCGCCGGTCCGTTCGACTTTGGCAGCGGCGGAAACGCCGTGTTGCAGCTCCACCTCTCCGACGTCCTCGGCACGTTCAATCTCGACTTCGCCCTGAACGCTTCGGAGTTCGAAGGTCTCGCGAAAGTCATCTCGGCGCCGAAGGTCACGACGCAGGACAACGTTTCGGCCGAGATCCAGAGCGGTTTCCAGATTCCGTATCAGACGCGCATCAACTTCACGACGACCATTCAGTACGTCGACGCGACTCTCCGGCTGTCGGTGACGCCGCAGATCACCGAGGCGGGAACGGTCATCATGGACATCAACGTCCAGAAGAACGAGCCGACCACCGGTCTCGCGGTCGAAGGGGCCGCGGGTACGCCGCTGTCGACGCGCACCGCCCACACGAGGCTGATGGTTCGCGACGGCGGAACGGCTGTGATCGGCGGCATCTACCAGGTCAAGGACAACGATTCGAGGTCACGGCTGCCGTTCGTCTACCAGATCCCGATCATCGGCAACCTTTTCAAGACGCATAACATCTCGTCTTCGCACGACGAGCTGTTGATTTTCATCACGCCGCGGATCATCCGGGGAGTGTAGGAGTGGGGGAGATGATGATGAGAACGTGGATTCGATTTGCGGCGATCGGCGCGGTGCTCTCACTCGCCGCCTGCAGCAGCGAGATCACGAAGAGTGCGTCTCCGATCGAGCTGGTCGCGACGAACACGCAGGTGCTGAACAGGATCGACATCCTGTCCGGCGCACAGGGTTGCAACCAGACGATCGGTACGATCGAGCTGCAGGCGATCGTCAAGAATCCGGCGGCCGGCAGCACGAACACGACCTTCGAGCAGGTGAAGCTGACCAGCTACACCGTCAGCTACACGCGGACCGACGGCGGCAAGCTCGTCCCCGCCTCGTTCACCCGTGCGATCTCCGGCCTCCTCACGCCGAACGGCGGTGCGACGAGTCTGAACAACTTTCTGATCCTGACTCCGGAAGCGTTGCTGGTGGCTCCGTTTGCCGCACTCCAGCCTCAGAACGGCGGACGCGATCCGGACACGCTTTCTTCCACGATCCACATGAACGTCACAGTGACCGTGTTCGGTCAGACCCTGGCCGGCGACAGCGTCGCGGCCAGCACGACGTTCCCACTCGATTTTTGCTACAACTGCAACGGTTGCGCGTAGGCGGCGGGGGTTGAAAATGCAGATGTTCAGACAGCGCAAGTACCTATTCGCGGTAGCGGCATTGGTACTGGTGTTCGCCGGCTGTAAGGGCGAGTCGCCGACCGCTCCCACGAGCAACCCGCCGACCACCACGATCGGGGGCGGAACGCCTCCGCCGTCGACGGTGAATATCGCGCTCACCGCCGCCAAGTCGTCGCTGCAGGTGAACTCCAGCACCGTCATTACCGCGACGGTGACCGACGCGAACAACCAGCCCGTCCCGAACGGCACGGCGGTCGAATTCGACACGAACCTCGGCACGTTCACCGAGGCGAACGCGCAGACGGTGATCCGAACCACCACGGCTGGCGCCGCGACCGTCACGCTTGCCTCCGCGCTCGTCGGAACGGCGACCGTCTCGGCGATCGTCGCGAACGTGAAGAAGACGGTGACCGTCTCCTTCACGGCTCTCCCCACCAATCCTCCTCCGCTCGACACGGCCCCGGCGATCACCGGCATCACGCCGAACTTCGGACGCCCTCAGGGCGGCGAAACCGTGACGATCACCGGCAAGAACTTCCGCACCCCGTTGCGGGTCTTCTTCGACTTCGGCCCGGGAACGACGCCGAAAGACGCGACGATCATCAGCTCGACTGCGACGACCGTCCAGGTACTGACGCCCAGCGTCGACCTCGGGGCCTCCGCGCAGCAGCTCACGGCCACGGTGAAACTGGTCAACGAAGTCGGGACGCCGAATGAGATCGTCGTCACCGGGCCGACCTTTACGTACCAGTTGGCCATCCTGACGCCGAAGATCACCACCGTCTCGCCCGCGAGCGGCCCGATCGACGGCGGCACGCGCGTCGTCATCTACGGTGAGGGCTTCCAGTCGAAGGTGCAGGTCTTCTTCGGCGCTGCCGAGGTGCAGCCGATTCAAATTCTATTCAACCAGATCACCGTCATCACGCCGACCGCGCGCGACGCGACACCCGACGCCAGCGGCGCGGGCACCGGCCCGGTCAGCGTGAGAGTCATCAACATCGACTCGGCGACACAAGTCACCCTGCCGAATGCCTTCCGGTACGTTCCGAAGATGGCAATCACCGCGGTCGGACCGACCGAGGGACCGGTCAGCGGCGGCACGCGGGTCCGGATCGACGGAACCGGCTTCAACGACCCGGTCGCTGTCACCATCGGCGGCATCGCCGCACAGCCGATCAGCGTCAGCGGCACCGAGATCATCGCGGTCACCGCCGCTCCGCTCGTGACCGGCTGCGCCGACGTTACGGGCCCCATCTCCGTCACGAACGTCGATAACGGAGACTCGGCGACCGCCGGCGTGAACTTCACGTTCCGCGTGCCGAAGCCGGTGATCATCTCCGCGACGAACGTCACGGTCGGCCAGCAGACCACCGTCGTCGTCTTCAATGGAGCCCCCGGAATTCCGCGCCTCACGATTGGAGACGTTCCGCTGACGATCAACAGCGCTACCACCGACTCGACGACCGGCCTGACGACGTTCCAGGCGACGGTCCCGACGACGTCGTCGACGCTGCTCCACACGCAGGCTTGCGCGGCTGGCGGAACCGTGCCGGTCGCGACGCCGCTCACGATCACCTTTGCGAACGCAACTACGGGATGCTCCGCGACGCTGCCGAACGGCATCACCCTTTCGCCGATCCTGGCGCCGGCCGTGACTGTGAATCCGGCCTCGTTCACGCCGTTCACGTCGTCCTCGGGGAACCCGAGTGCGGTACCTCCGGTCCCGCCGGCTCCCTCGACGAGTCAGTCGCTGAACATCGTCAACAACAGTCCGGAGCAGCTCACGGCGACCAGCATCACGCCCTCGAATTGCGGTCAGTTCAATCTCGGCGGATCACCGCTCAACACTGTTCTGAGCTCCTGCGACATCTTCCAGGTGACAGCGCGGTACACCCGAACCGCCCCGTCGGGCGCCAGTGACACCTGCACGCTCGCCATCACGTTCACCGATGCCCAATCGCAGACGATCACGAAGACGTTGGTTCTCACCGGCAACGTGCAGTAGCCCCCTTTTCCTGTAAGGCAACCGACGAGCCGCCCGATCCGGGCGGCTCGTTTTGTCTGTGCGGCGGCCAGCCTGCAGTCGCAGGCCGCGACGTTGCAGTTTGAGGCCGCCGCGATGTAGTTGCAGGGCGAGGCGCCGCAGTTACAGGGCGAGGCGCCGCAGTTACAGGCTGACGCGATGTAGTTGCGGCGTGCGACTATGCGCTCGCCTCATGACACGATGCAGTTCCAGGGCGAGCCGATGCAGTTGCAATCTGGCGCGATGCAGTTCCAGGCTGCGGCCATGCAGTTGCAAGGTGGCGCGATGCAGTTGCAGGGTGACGCCATGCAGTTGCGGAGATGACGTAGCTTCTGGAGGGGCGGACGCCCTCGTCC
>DASXIH010000427.1:0-3942 GCA_036498125.1 Thermoanaerobaculia bacterium | reverse complement strand
CCAGGTCGGATTGAGAGTCTTGATCAACGCGATCTTCTTCGCGCGCTTATCCCTTTGATCTGCTTCTCCCGCGCGATCGCATCGACGACGAGATCGTAGGTCTCGAAGTACACCAGCCGATCGAAGTGATAACGCGAGGTGAACGCCGAGCCTTCACCGGTCTTGTGCTCGTGTACGCGACGTTGCAGATCGTTCGTGACGCCCGTGTACAACGTCATCGAGGTATTCGAGACGATGTAGACGAAGAACTGTCGAAGCCGTCCGTCGGCACTCCACATCGACTCCGGCCCTACGTTTCCCCCAGCACCTGATGCACGAGGGCGATCGCGATGGAGCCTTCGCCGACGGCCGACGCGACGCGCTTGATGTTGCCGCCCCGTACGTCGCCGACGGCGAAGACGCCGGGGCGGCTTGTTTCGAGCAGGTAGGGAGAGCGTGGGAGAGGCCATGCCGCGCCGTCGAGATCCTCGCGCGTTAGGTCGGGGCCGGTCTTGATGAACCCGCGGTCGTCGACGACGACGCACCCATCGAGCCACTTCGTCGCCGGAACGGCGCCGGTCATGACGAAGAGGTGGCGGATGTCCTCGACCGACTCCGCCTCCGTCTCGTCATTGCGGCATCGGACGCGCTCGAGATGGCTGGTGCCCTCCACCGCGATGACCTGACAGAGCGTCCGCACTTCGATGCGCGGGTTCTCTTCGATGCGGCGCACGAGATAGCGCGACATCGTGGCGGCGAGATCGTTCTTGCGCACCATCATGATCACGCGCTCCGTCCGGTCGGCGAGGTAGACGGCCGCCTGCCCCGCGGAGTTTCCGGCGCCGACGATCATGACCTTCTCGTCCTTGCAGAGCTGCGCCTCCATCGGCGTCACGAAGTAGTAGACGCCGGCGCCGTTGAACTTCGAGAGGTTGTCGATCGGCAGGCTGCGATACGACGCGCCGGTCGCGATGATGACCGTCTTCGCGTGAACGCGCGTGCCGTCGTCGATCGCGACGGCGTACGGCCGCTCGCCGCACTGCAGGCGCGCCGCCGACTTCGCGATGATCAGCTGCGCGCCGAACTTCTCCGCCTGCGTGTACGCGCGGGTCGCGAGCTCCTGGCCGGTGATGCCGGACGGGAAGCCGAGGTAATTCTCGATGCGCATGCTCGACCCGGCCTGTCCGCCGGGCGCGTTTGCCTCGATCATCAGCACGTCGAGGCCTTCCGACGCCGCGTACACCGCCGCGCCGAGGCCGCCCGGACCGGCGCCGATGATCACGACGTCGCGGATGTGCCCTTCGTCGACGTCGATCGCCTGGTTGAACCCGAGGCACTCCGCGATCTCGGCGTTCGTCGGATGACGCAGGACCGCTTCGCGGCGGCAGATCACCAGCGGCACGTCGTCGAGCGAGACGTGAAAATGATCGAGGATCTCCTGCGCTGCCGGATCGTGGTCGAGGTCGACGTACGTGGCGGGGTGGGCGTTGCGCGCGAGGAACTCCCGGATCTCGAGCGTCCGCGGCGAGAAGTCGGAACCGAGGATGAGGACGTCGCCGAAGCCGCGCTCCAGCAGCAGCACGCGCCGGAGAATGAACGCGCGCATGATGATCTCGCTCAGCTCGACGTCGGTCTGGACGAGCGCGAGCAGCGCGTCACGCGGCACTTCGACGACCGTGCTTTCCAACTGCGCCCGCATCGTCACGAGCGGACGGCGGCCGGCGAGCATGTTCAACTCGCCGCTGAACGAGCCGGGGCCGTAGGTGACGACGAGTTGCACGTCGTCGCACGTGGTGCGCTCGACGACGATCTCGCCGTCGATGACGATGAAGAACGGGAACTCCAGCTGTCCCGCCTCGATCAGCACTTCGCCCGCGGCGAGCGAACGCCGTTTGCCGCGCTTCTCGATGCGCGCCATCTGCGCCGGCGTGAGCGCCGGCCAGAGCTGCTCGTCGCGCGCCGTCATGACGGTCCGGCCGCTTCCGGCGCCGGCTCGCGGCGGCGGAACTGCTCGCGCGTGTCGACGATCTCCCGCATCACGTCGGCTGCATGCATGCCGAGGGCATGGGAGATCGCGATGAAGCTCTGGAGACTCGGCGAGTTGCCGCCGCGCTCGATCACGCCGAGGTAATTCGCGTGGAAGCCGGTGGCGCGGCTGAGCTGCTGGAGCGTCCAGCCGCGTTGCATGCGGAGACGCTTGACGATCAGTCCGAAATAGATGGCGTCCTGATCGCGCGACGCGCCTTTGAGCTCCGGCATCGCGTGAATTGTATCGCGGTCAAATCCAAGGAGGTAACGAATAGGTGAATGACAGCTTTCTGCAGGAGGAAGATCGATTCTTGAATATCCAAGGATTTAATGGTCCGACAATCGAAGGTCAAAGCGACATCCGTGGAGGTGGTCAGTCGCTTACATCATGTTCGAATGATGTCCGATCATGCGAACGTTAACTCCATGGATGTCATATGAAGCTCATTGAAGGCATCCAAGAGGCTGTCGGCAGCTTCAGGCCAAATCCATGGATGCGGCTCGAACGTTCGATCTCGTGAAAGTTACCTCCTTGGATTGTCGCGACTCGCAAAAGCGTGTGGCGCTCTCCTTGCCAGCGTCATCCCTCGTGGCATTCGTGCTCTTCGCGATCGCGTCGATTGGCTGGGCGATCGCGTTATTGCGCTGGGCGGTTACGCGAACGGGTCGCGGCGTCATCCCGATGTGGATCCTCGGCGCAATCGCGCTCGTCGCGGGCGCGATGTCGCTTGCCGCCGACGTGCGATCGATCGCCGGCGTCGTGCGCGCGCCTGTCGCCGACGTGAGCATCCGCATCATCAAGCGTCCGACGTGGTGGCAGCTCGAGTACGCGCGTGGCGGCGTCGCGTTCACGACTGCAAATGAGCTGCACATCCCGACGCGCGAACGGGTGACGCTCAACTGGATCGGCATCAAGGTCCCCTCCTCGGAGAACGTGATCGTCGAAGACCAGCCGGTCGTGCGGCGGATCGAGAAGCTACGCGTCGTCGCGGATGATCGAGACGCGTTCGACCGCTGGTTCGCGAATCAGGCGAAGCCTGCGACCGCACCGCAAGGACTGATCTTCCGCAACGCCGGCTGCAGTTACTGCCACGTCGTCCGCGGAATCGCGAACGAGGCGTATTTCATCGCACCCGACCTGACGCACTTCGCGTCGCGCGCGAGGATCGCCACGACCGACTACCCGAACGACAAAGGAATGCTCAGCGGCTGGGTCGTTCACTCACGCGGACTCGATCGCCGCAGCGAGATGCCGGGCAACCCGCTCGCGCCCGCCGACCTTCACGCCGTCGTCGCGTTCCTCGAGTCGCTGCACTAGGACGATGGAGCTGCCGGCACACGAACAGGTCCTCACCGGCTGCTTCCGGCTCTGCGTCCTCTCCACGCTCGGCATCCTCTTCCTCGGCGCCGCCGCGCTCTTCGCCGCCTGGCACGCCGGCCGCGCCGACGAGCCGCCCCCCGGCTACCTCGGCTCACCCGACCGCGGACAAGTCCTCGTCTCGCGCTACGGCTGCCCCGCGTGTCACGTCATCACGAAGGAAGACGTGAAAGGCCTCGTCGGCCCTCCCCTCACCGGCTTCGCCAACCGCAGCTACATCGCCGGCCGCTTCCCCAACGAACCGATCGACATGCAGCAGTGGCTGCAACACCCGCAGGCGATGAAGCCCGGCACCTCGATGCCCGACCTCGGCGTGAGCGAACGCGACGCGTGCGACATCGCCGCGTACCTGGCCACGCTGCGATGAAGGCGTTACGCGTTACGCGTTACCCGTTACGCGTTAGAGTCTGTGACTCCCGACTCCCGACTCCCGACTCCCGACTCCCGATTCCCGCTCCCAACTCGCGCACCAAAGGTTGCCACCGCCCCCTTGCGTGCCTAGTTCCTTTCGTGGACACTAGTCTCGTCACCGACCCAGTGAATTGGTCCCCGGTTCT
>DASXIH010000426.1:0-13569 GCA_036498125.1 Thermoanaerobaculia bacterium | reverse complement strand
AAATAGGACTACCGCCAGCAGCAGCCGGGGAACGCGCGACATGGGTGTCGCGGATGATAAGGCATGGCCTCGAAGTGGCCTAGTCCTGGGAATTTCCGCCAGGACGGGGAGTTAGCTAAGATTAGGCCATGAAGCAAGTGAACGTACACGAGGCGAAGACCTCTCTCTCGCGCCTTCTGGAAGAGGTCGAGGCGGGGGAGAAGGTGGTGATCGCGCGCGCGGGCGAACCGGTCGCGGTCCTCGTGCCTTACGTCTCCGCGACAAAGAAGCGCCGGCTCGGACTCTTTCCGGGCCAAGCGACGATTCATCCCGATTTCGATGAATTGCCGGCCGACATCGCGGCAGCGTTCGGCGTCAAGTGAGATTGCTGGCGGACACGCACGTCGTACTTGGAGCGCGACTGATCCCGCGAAGCTCACGCAGCAGGCGCGCGCAGCGATCGAGGACGGTGCGAATGATCTTCGGATCAGTACGGTGAGCGTCTGGGAGATCGCGATCAAGCAGTCCCTAGGAAAGCTCGATCTGCCGCTGCCCGCCGAGCGATGGCTGCCGGAGATTCTGCGCCGGACTGGATTCGATGTTGCCGACGTGAGTGCTTCGGCGGCTCTGCGCGTTCGAAGTCTGCCGTGGCACCATCGCGATCCGTTCGATCGGCTTCTCGTCGCGCATGCTTTAGAGGATGGCTACACGATTCTTACGCGAGATGAAGTCTTGCAGGTGTACGGTGTGCCGGTGTTGCTCGCTTGAGAGCTACTGCTGCAGGCGCGCGCCGTTCTTTGTCACGTTGACCGTGAAGAAGGAACTGGGCGAGACGTTCATCATGTAGTGCAGGTCGAAGAGCGTCGTGTTGAGGCGCGGAGTGACGCCCGTCGCCGAAGAGGCGGCGGAGTTGAAGGCTGCGACGAGAGAGTGCCGGTCGCCGAGTTGGGCGTTCGTCTTCGCGTCGAGACCGCGCATCGAAACGGCGGGTGCGCCGTACTGCGACGTCAGCAGATTCGACTTGTCGCGCATCGCCGAACCGAAGAACCAGATGCGGTCGGGAACGAGGGTGCCGCCGTAGTTCGCCGACATGAGGTGGGTGCCGAGGGTGAACGACCCCGACATCCCGCTCGGACGCTTCGTCACCGCGCGGATTTCTCCGCCCGACCCGGCGAGCTCCTGCCCGAACGCGGCCGTCGCGAGGAGAAGGAAGAGTGGGAGGTAACGAGTCATGAGCATGATTATCCTGTAATTTGCGCAGATGGGCATCAAACGAATGGACAACATAGGCATCGTCGTCGAGGACCTCGAGCCGGTCATCGATTTCTTCCGCGAGCTCGGCCTCGACCTCGAAGGGCGGGGGACGATCGAAGGAGAATGGGCCGGACGTGTCACCGGACTCGGTGATCAGCGCGTCGAAATTGCCATGATGCGCACGCCGGACGGGCACGGCCGGCTCGAGCTCTCCCGGTTTCTCGCGCCGCCGGTCGTCGCGGACCATCGGAACGCCCCAGTGAATGCTCTAGGCTACTTGCGGGTCATGTTCGCCGTCGACGACCTCGACGAGACGCTCGATAAGCTCGGAAAGCGCGCGCAGCTCGTGGGCGAAGTGGTGCGGTATGAAAACGCCTATCGGCTCTGCTACATCCGCGGGCCTGAAGGGCTTCTCATCGGACTCGCCGAGGAGCTGAGCTGATTCTCAGCTGCCAAGTCTGAGATAAATCTCTTCCTCCGGCGTTGGGGGACCGAGGAGCGTCCGCGCGGTCAGCTCGCGCGCGAAGAGGACGATGCGCTCCAGCTTGCGCCGCGGACGTGCCATCGCGCCGTAGGTGTCGAACTGCAGCGCGGCTTCGTAGAGCGGCTGGAACGACGCCTGGCTGCGGACGAGCTGGATGAAATGGATGCACTGCTGATCGTTGAGCATCAGCGGGAGGAAGGCATCCGCCTCCGGGAGCATCGGACGCCGCCGGTCGAAACGGATGAACGAGAGGAGCAGCGCCTCGTAGCGCCGGATGTCCGTCGCCGCGGGACGGACGCAGCCGAGGGCGATCGATTCGGCGTAGTAGTGCTCGAGATACGACTCGCCGCGGATCCAGAGATAGCCGCTGAGCTCCATGAGCGCGTTCGCCATCTGCACGGGAAGGCTCGCGAAAGCCTGCGAGCTGGAGGAGCGCCGGATGACGTTCGCGAGGAGCCGCAACGCCTCGCGCCGGTCGCGTTCGCCGTCGATCTTGACGGCGGTCGAGCTGTTGTCGAAGTCCACCTCCACACAACTACTGCAAAAAATGCGCTGAGGTCAAGCCTCTGCATCACCGGGTCAATCGGTACCGGACAGTTGACGATCACCCGTTCTCGGTAAATTCTTCACGTGATGGAGGAGACATACAATTGGCGCCGGTTCTGGTGCCCGAGGGGACAGTCGATCTCCGTCGATCGCGACGGCTTTCTTTCTGATCCTGAGCCGCTACGCGCGTACGGACAGACTCCTCTGAAGTCACTCGACGAACTCGTTCACCCCGGATGCCTCGTGCTCCTCGGCGAGCCGGGAATCGGAAAGTCCACCGCAATCAGTCAGGAAGTAGCGCGGCTCAAGCAGGCGCAGCCGGCAGCATATGTTTTCGCGCCGCCGCTCCAGTCGATCGACTCAAGTGATGATCTGCGAAAGCTCTTTCAACGTCGCGCACTCCGGGGAGCGCTCAGGGCCAATCGGCCGACCTTTTTCTTCCTCGATCCGATCGACGAATGTCGCTTGCGCGTTGACGTCTTCGGCGACGTTCTCGTCGAGGAACTCAGACGCCTGCCGATACCGACTCTTCGTTTACGACTCGTCTGCCGAACGGCCGCTTGGCCTGAGTCGCTGGAGACGGATCTCCGTTCGATCTGGAGGGCGCAGGGTCAGGCAGTTGAAGCGACGGAACTCGTTTTTCTGCGGCGACGAGACGTCGAGCTTGCACTGGCGCGTGAGAAGGTTGACGGCCGCGTCTTCTTTGATCAAATGAGGGCCGTGGGCGCGGGCCCGTTTGCGACCCGCCCAGTCACACTCCGGATGCTGATCGGGGACATGAAAGGTGGCGGACTATCGAACAATCAGTTCGAACTCTACACACGCGGTACGCAACGTCTACTAGACGAGACACCGCATGAACGTGAGCATCGGACGTTGCGGCGCCGACGTGACCTGGCCGAGCGGGAGGCTATTGCGGCCCGCATCGCGGCGGCGACGATTTTTGCTCGTCGGCCGTACATCGCGCTGCACGGAGCGACGGATCGGCCGGATCAGCTTCTCGCGGCAGAATTGGTCGCAGGTGAAGAGGTTCTCGACCATCGCGAATTGAGCCTTGGCGAACGCGACATCGAGGACGTCGTGAACTCAGGCCTCTTCCTGCTTGCAGGCGAGCGGCTGGGATGGGCGCACAAGACATACGCGGAGTTTCTCGCGGCGCGCTACTTGCGCCGCCGCGATCTTCCGCTTCCGCAACTTCTGAACCTGCTCACCGGCGGCAACGGTGAGGGGCGGGTCGTCCCGGATCTCATCGGCGTTGCGGTGTGGCTCGCGGACATTCCCGAGATCGCGACGCGTCTCATTCACGACGAGGCAAACCTACTGCTGAAGAGTGACGTCGTGCTTCCCGAGGTCCACCGTCCCACGCTCGTTCAACGGCTCCTCGAACTTGCGAGCGAAAACAGGTTGGCGTTCAACTTTATGGAGTTACCTCACTTCGAACGCCTCGGGCATCCGACGCTCGCAGAGCAGTTGAAGCGCTATCTTGACGACACCTCGTTCGCGCTTCGTGTTCGAGACGTCGCTTTGGATATCGCGTTGTACGCTGGAGTTCGCGCGCTTGGGTCGACGTACATCCGCATCGCCCTCGATATTTCAGAGGTATCGGCCCTGCGGGAGAGAGCAGCTCGTGCGGTCATTCAACTCGGTGATGCGGCGCAACGAGCGCAGTTGAAACCGCTTATCTTTATTCAGGGTACCTCGAGCAGAGAGCGGCGTCTCCGGAGTCTGGCGATTGAAGCGACATGGCCTGACGCGTTGACGGTCGAGGAACTCCTCGCGGCTTTTGACACGCCGAGCGAACTGCGCGGCGCGCTCATGGCAGAGTATCTCCCAACTGCGGACATCCTCACGCGTCTTCGGGCCGAGGACATGCCGGTGATCCTGCGCTGGATGAACGCGCGAGAGTCGCGCCGCACGCAACCGCGCTACAACCTCCGCCTCCAGGAACCGATCGAATTTTTCGCGGATGCCGTTCTCGTCGCTGCTTTGTCGCACGTGAACGAATCGGGGGTCGCCGAGCTCGTTGCGGAGATTCTGCTTCGTCGTCTCGCGAGTTTCGACGACATTGTCGATCACGAGCAGAAGGTGGCATTTGCACAAGCGATGTCGATTGACGACGTCCGCCAGCCGATCTTGGCTTGCATGCTACGCATGGCGAGCAAGTCCGACGAAGAAGTTCGGACGCGGATCCAGTATGCGGAGCCGCCGATTGTTACCAATCGCGACATTCCCTGGCTTCTCAACCGGCTTCGAGGCCGGCTCACTGCTGCCGAGAAGAAGCTCTATGTTGAACTCGTGGCCACGAACGCAAATCTTCCGCAGCAGTTGGGAATGATCATCGACGCGTTTTCGGACGTGCCTCTGCTCGGCAAACGCTTCAAACCGCACCTGAAGCCGATCAAGCTGAACTCCAACCTCGCCCGGCAGTTACGCAAACAGTATGACGAAATTGAACAACGCCGAAGCCGGGTCCGAGAACCGCCCGTCGTGCAGCGGCCCGATCCGGCAGTCCTTGTAGACAGGTTCCTGACGGAGTTCGAGAAGGGCAATCTCGATGGTTTTTGGGAGGCGAACCTTCACCTCACCGTCGGTCCCGACAGGCAGCAGTTCGGCGATGACTTTGAGCGTGACTTACGCCGCTTGCCCGGCTGGCAGAACGCAACTTCTACCACTCGCGAGCGTCTAGTTCGCGCTGCCGAACAATATGTCCGCAAACAGCAACCGCATCTGCAGGAATGGATAGGGACCAACACCTATCACCGGCCAGATCTAGCTGCCATTCGCGCCCTTCTGCTTCTCAAGAACGAGGCTCCGGACCGTTTCGCTGATCTTCCGCGATCCGTATGGCAAGCATGGGCGCCCGTCGCCGTTGCCGCAGTCTTCAACGGTTTACAGATCCCAATGATCGAAGACTACTACCGCGAAGCTCCCGACGAAGTGCGGGGTGCTCTTGCGGCTGTCATCGCCGACGAAAGCACACGGTATGAGCACGTCGGCACCCTTGCCAAGGTCAGCTCGATCTGGGATACCTCGATTGCAACGATAGCGCTCGACGTCGCGCGTCGCGCCGACACGTCGGCTAAGGCGCTTCGCTCGATTTTGGATGTCGCTCTCCAGCAAGGAGACGCGGCCACGCGCGACTTTGCCGAGTCGCTGTTGGCAACCATTCCTCCACCCGGCGACTCGCGTCGTTCGCACACGGTGGCGGTCGCGGAAACACTTCTATCGTATACGCCGGAGTCTTCGTGGGCGGCGCTCTGGGCCGCGTTCACCAACGATCGAGAATTTGGACGCAGTGTGATTGAAGAAATCGCGCATCGCGACCGATTCGCTACCGCGGCAGCCGAGCGCCTGAGCGAAGAGCATCTGGGTCAGCTCTTCACCTGGGTGGCGACCGAGTTCCCGTCCGCCACCGATCCACGTCATGACGTGGACGAGGTGTACTCACCCTCTCTTCGCGACGACGTAGCGACCTGGCGTAACGCGTTGGTCCGCTCGCTTCAGTACCGCGGAACTGCTGCTGCGGTGAAGGCACTCAAGACGGCTGCCTCCCGCCTTCCCGCAGAGACGTACCTCGCGCGCATCATCGTCGAAGCGGAGCAGCACTGGCGGTCCAGAGGATGGCAACCGCTTTCCTTTACCAACCTTCTCGAGCTCCTAAGGTCGCGTGAGGCGCGTCTTGTTGAGAGTCCAGCAGAGCTGCTCGCGGTCGTCGAGGAATCGCTTGACCGGCTCGAAAAGAAGTTGCAGGGCGCGCTTCTCGGCGCGGCATTTCTGTGGAACGAGTGCGCGCACGAAGGTCGTATCTCGTGGACACCAAAGAAGGAAGAATATTTATCAGATTTCGTCGCGCTACATCTCATTGACGATCTCGAGCGTCGTGGAGTCGTCGTCAATCGCGAAGTGAAGATTCGGCCGACGACGGAACCCGGAACGGGAGAGCGAACAGACATTCACGTTGATGCTGTGCGTGAGCAGGGCGAGTACCGCGACAGAGTGACCATCATCGTGGAAACAAAAGGATGCTGGAACAAAGGCCTCTACGACGATCTCCTCAAGCAAGTCGCGAATCGGTATTTGCACGAGAGTCGGGTTACACATGCGCTCTATCTAGTAGGGTGGTATGTCTGTGCCGCATGGAAGGAACCCAAGGTCGCAGGTAAGAAAGCGGGACAAACGCAAAAGGCAAGAGTTGAGACGAAGCTCCGGAAGAGAGCCGGGGAGATTGAAGACCGCGCGACCATCCGGCCGGTTGTCCTCGATGTCCGACTTCGGGAGCCGCACCGAAAGGGCGCACCTGAAAAGAAGCCCAGGCGAGCGCGCCGTCCGAAGGTCGCCCGGGAGGTACCCGCGACACGAAGCGCTACTGCTGCACGCGCGCACCGTTCTTCGTCACGTTGACCTTGAAGAAGGCGCGGAGCGACACACTCATCATGTCGTGCGGGTCGAAGAGCGTAGTGTTGACGCGCGGAGTGACTCCCGCCGTCGGGAGGCGGCGGAGTTGAAGGCGGCCGCGTTCGGATTAGGGTGCCACCTGCGTAGTTTCCAAGAGATCTTTTCGTCGATTCTTGATCAGCTGCAACACCCGTTGAAACTTGACCGTTGTCTCAGTCGCCGCACTATTGCCCGCGGCCAGCGTCTGAACGGTGACCCATTTTCTCAAGTCATCGTTTGGCACCGGCGTAGGCGCGCCCCACGGGTCGCGATTACGAGCGCATCAACTGCCTCTTCCCACTCAGTTTTTGAGCCCCGAATTTCCGAGGCCGGGGCTGCAAGTAGGATCCATCCAGCGAGTTTGTTTAACTCCACACGGTCAGACACAACTTGCAGACTCGTTGCTTCGATGTTTCTCTGATCCTCTTCAATCTTCGTTGTCGCGGTTTGGTCGCGGTATCGATCGCGCAACGCTTCGTGACATTTCATCTGTAAGCTTGCCTGACGATATCTGAGGAGATGAGTGGCAAGTTGTATTCTGAGACTGAACAGGTCGCGATAAGCATCGGCGGACTCGTTCCAGCGTTTCTCTCGCAGGCGCGATAACTCTTGGGACCTGTCAAGCCGAGTCGCTTTCACGTAATCAATCGCTTGGCTTGTAACTCCAGCGACCAACGCACTTAATAACGACAGGAAACCAGCCAATAACGGTGTAACGCTCTTGCGTCTACCGCGGCTCATCACTCGCGCCAGTCGCTCGAATCGACGAGACTTGACCATGAAGGACTCCTCGTAAAAAGGAGTGCCGAAAGCGGGGCAACTCTCCCCGGCTGGGCAGAGCAACACCGGGGGCGCGGGCTGGAAAGCCCGCGCCACACGAGCGGTTAGCCGAGCGCTTGCTGCACCAGCGCCCGTTGCTGCTCTTCGTGGCGGTGGTGCGAGCCGGTGGCGGGGGCGGCGGCGGTGGGGCGGCCGGCGTAGCGGAGAGTTTGGTTCGGGCCGAGGAGCTCGGCGAGGCGGTCGCGGAGGAAGGGCCAGGCGCCCATGTTGCGCGGCTCGTCCTGCACCCAGACGATCTCCTTCGCATTCGGATAACCCTTCAGAGCGTCGGCGATCATCGGACGCGGGAAGGGATAGAGCTGCTCGACCCGGAGGATCGCGACCTTCGCATTCGCTTTGTCGCGCGCGGTGCGGAGGTCGTAATAGACCTTGCCGCAGGTGAGGATCACCCGCTCCACCTCGTCGCTCGTCGCGACGTCGTGCAGCACCGGCTCGAAGCGGCCGTTGGTCACTTCGTCGAGCGTCGACACCGCCATCGGATGCCGCAGCAGCGACTTTGGCGTCATGACGATCAGCGGCTTGCGCGGATCGTTCTTCGTCTGCCGCCGCAACGCGTGGAAGTACTGCGCCGGCGTCGTCGGATAGATCACCTGCATGTTCCCCTCGGCGCACATCTGGAGGAACCGCTCGATGCGCGCCGACGAATGCTCCGGCCCCTGCCCTTCGTATCCATGCGGCAGCAGCATTACGAGGCCGCTGTGCTGTCCCCATTTCTCCTCGGCCGACGAGATGAACTGGTCGACGACGATCTGCGCGCCGTTCATGAAGTCGCCGAACTGTGCTTCCCACAACACGACCGCGCCGGGATCCGCGACCGAATAGCCGTACTCGAATCCGACGACGCCGTACTCCGAGAGCAGTGAGTCGTAGACCGCAAAGTCGACTTCCGGCTTCTCGCCGGATGCATGCTGCGCAAGCGCATTCAACGGCACGTAGCCGTTGCCGCTGGCGTAGTCGAAGAGGATGGCGTGACGATGCGAGAACGTGCCTCGGCCCGAGTCCTGGCCGGAGAGGCGGACGCGGAAGCCGTCGAGGAGGAGCGCGCCGAACGCGAGCTGCTCGGCGAAGCCCCAGTCCATCGGCTCTTTTCCTTCCGCCATCGCGCGGCGGCGGGCGAGGATCGGCTTGAGCTTCGGATGCGGCGTGAAGTCCTGCGGGGTCGTCGTCAGCGCCTGACCTACCGCTTCCAATTGTTCGCGCGAGACGGACGTGTCGGGCGACGGCTGCGTCTGGAAGCCGGTGATCTCTTCGTCGGTGTAGAGCGGATCGCGCTCGTGGGCCGGCGCTTCCTGCGTCTTCTTCGTCCGGTCGAACGCTTCCTGCAGCTTCGCCTGGAACTGGTCGAGCCACTCTTCCGCTTCCTTCGGATCGATGTCGCCTTTGCGGAGGAGCGTCTCGGTGTAGATCTTCCGGACGGAGCGGTGCTCCTTGATCGCTTTGTACATCCGCGGCTGCGTGAGCGACGGCTCGTCGCCCTCGTTATGGCCGTGGCGGCGGTAGCAGATCATGTCGATGACGACGTCCTTGTGAAACTGCTGCCGGAACTCGTACGCGAGCTTCATGGCGCGGATGCACGCCTCGGGGTCGTCGCCGTTGACGTGGAAGATCGGCGCCTGCACCGCTTTGGCGACATCGGTTGCGTACACCGTCGAGCGCGCCGATTCGGGACCGGTCGTGAAGCCGATCTGGTTGTTGATGACGAGATGGATCGTGCCGCCGGTCCGGTAACCGTGGAGTTGCGACATATTGAGCGTCTCGGCGACGACGCCCTGGCCCGCGAACGCGGCGTCTCCATGGATGAGCAGCGGCAGCACGACCGCGCGCTTCGCGTCGCCCGCGAGTTGCTGCTTTGCCCGCGCCATCCCCTCCACGATCGGATCGACCGCTTCGAGGTGCGACGGATTCGACGCCAGCGTCAGCTTCATGTACGACTCGCCCGGCGCCTGATGCACGCCGTCGGCGCCGAGGTGGTACTTCACGTCGCCGGAGCCCTGAGTCGTGTTCGGGTCGATGTCGCCTTCGAACTCGTTGAAGATCTTCTCGTACGACTTGCCGAGCGTGTTCGCGAGCACGTTGAGCCGCCCGCGGTGCGCCATGCCGATCACCGATTCCTGCACGCCGTCGGCGGTCGCCTCGTTGAAGAGGTAGTCGAGCATCGGGATGACGCTCTCCGCCCCTTCGAGCGAGAAGCGTTTGTGGCCGACGTACTTGGTGTGCAGGAACTTCTCGAACGCTTCCGCGTCATTCAGCTTCATCAGGATGCGGCGCTTGATCGCGAGGTCGAGCGGCTGCTGGTTGCGCGTCGGCTCCATCCGGTCCTGCAACCACTTCTTCTGCACGGTCTCCTGGATGTGCATGTACTCGGGGCCGATCTTTCCGCAGTACGTCTCGCGGAGGGTGTCCAGGATGTCGCGCAGCTTCGCGGTGATCTTTCCGCAGAGGCCGCCGCAGACGAAGTCGCGGTCGAAGTCCCACAGCGTGAGGCCGTAGAACGCCGGGTCGAGCTCCGGATGGCGCTTCACCTCGTACTCGAGCGGATCGAGGTCGGCGAGGAGATGGCCGCGCACGCGGTACGCGTTGATCATCTGGAGCACGCGCGCCTGGCGGCCGACCGACTCTTCGCTGTCGGCGCGGAAGTGCCCGCGGTCGCGCGACCAGCGCACCGGCTCGTACGGGATGCGGAGGTCGCGGTAGATGTGGTCGTAGAAGTCGTCGGCGCCGAGGAGCAGCTCGTGGATGCGTGCGAGGAACGCGCCCGACTCCGCGCCCTGGATGATGCGATGGTCGTACGTCGACGTCATCGTCATCACCTTCGAGACGCCGAGGTCCGCGAGGACGGACGGGTCGGCGGCGGAGTATTCGGCCGGGTAGTCGATCTGCCCGGTGGCGATGATCGTTCCCTGCGTCTGCATCAGGCGCGGCACGGAGGCGGCGGTGCCGATGGTGCCGGGGTTCGTGAGCGAGATGGTCGTCCCCTCGAAATCGGCGATCTCGAGGGTGTTGTTGCGCGCCTTGCGGACGATCGAGTTGTAGGCGTTGAGGAACTGCGCGAAGTCCATCGACTGCGCGCGTTTGATGTTCGGGACGAGGAGCGAGCGCGAGCCGTCTTTGCGCTCGACGTCGATCGCGATGCCGAGGTTCACGTCCTCGCGGTCGATGCGCGCGGGGGTGCCGTCATTCATCGCGAACGCCGCGTTCATGCGCGGGGACTCATGAAGCGACTTCACGATCGCCCACGCGATGATGTGCGTGTACGACGCCTTCGCCTGGCCGCTCAGCGTCAGGTGGTTGTTGATGATGCGGCGGTTCTCTTCGAGGACCTTGACCGGGATGTTGCGGACGGACGTCGCGGTCGGGACGGAGAGCGACGCCTCCATGTTCTGGACGATCTTGGAGGCGGCCCCACGCAGGATCGTGGCGCCGGGCATGGGTGCTGGGACGGGAGTGGGCTTCGATACGGGCTGTGGGGTTGGTCGCGGGGTTGCGAGGTTACTCGGTTGCGAGGTTGTAACCGCTTCTTCCTCCGGAACCTCGGAACCCCGAAACTCCGCAACCTCGTTCTTGAAGAACTCGCGCCACCGCGCGTCCACGGCGTCGGGATTGGCGCGGTACTTTTCGTAGAGTTCTTCGATGAAGGCGATATTGGCGCCGAAATTCGGGACGGATGACATATCGGTATTCCTAACCAGTTACGCGGGCTTTCCGTTCCGCCGTGCTATGCGTGAGGGAGGTGAGGCCGAGCCAGCCGAAGCCGGCAGCGAAGCCGCCGAGGACGTCGGAGGGGAAGTGCACGCCGAAGTAGACGCGTGAGAAGCCGACGCTCACGATCGTCAGGCCGGCGAGGGTATGGACCAGCGCCTGCGTCGGCAGCGACGCGTCCTGGACCAGGTGATGCGCGACGATCGGATACGTCGCCGCCGACAGCAGCGAGTGACCGCTCGGGAAGCTGTGCGAGTTCGGGAGCGTGATCCGGCGCGCCATCTCGATGGGGCGCTGCCGCTGGAAGACGTTCTTGAGAATCGTGTTGATCGCCATCGCCCCGCCGGTCGAGATCACGACCGTCCAGGCGTCCTGCTTCCGCCCCTTGCGCAGCATGGCGATGGCGGTGAGGCCGGCAAACGTGCCGATGGCGGCATGCGTGCCGAGCAGCGTGATCGTCTCCATCACGTTGTGCATCGGCGTGTTGTCGATCGTGTGGACCGCCTGCATCACGACGTCGTCGTACCGGTCGGCGCGGCCGGTGACGACGTGGTCCGCCTGCTTCTTGAAAAACCAGAATGCGATCGCCGCGAGCGCCACGCCGCCGCTCCGTCCGATCGCGTGCGGGAGGAAGCGCTGACGGCGCTTTTTGGGCGGTTTGGGCGTTGTTTTCTTCACCGTAGGGAGTCTATCGCAACGTCATCAGCGCGAACCGATGCGTCGTCCGTGCCGCGCACGCTTTTGCGTAGAACTCGACCGCGTCCGTCCAGGGGATGACGACGCGCGTGTAGCCCATCGAGCGGAGGTCGGCGAGGGAGGCGTGGAGGAGGAGCGTCCCGAAGCCGCGGCCGCGCATCGGCTCCGCGACGCCGGTAGGGCCGAAGAAGCCGAGGCCGCGGTTGTTGGCGTCGTGGGCGGCGAAGCCGGCGATCTCGCCGTCGTGCTCGATGAAGAAGAGCCGCGAGCCGGCGTTGGCGCACTCGAAGCGCCAAGCGTGTCCGAAGTTCTTTTCCACGAACGCCAGCACACGGCCCCGAGTGGCGTGACTGACGCGCTGGACTCCCATCGGGATGGTGTCCGGGAGTTGCGTGGTTTCGAGGTTCGAGGTCCATTGCTCCTCGATGAAACCGTGCTTCGCGAAGAATGCCCGCGTACCGGTGTCGCTCTCAATGACACCCGGCGTGAAGAAGTTCCCCGGCTCCGCGAAGGCGAAGGCGACGTTTCCGTCGAGAAGTTGCGACCCGATCCCGCGGCGCCGGTGCTCCGGATCGACCGCAATCAGCCGCAGCACGGGCCCGCACGTCACTGAAATTCCGATGAGCTTGCCGTTCTCCTCGTAAACCGTCGGAACCGCCTCACCCCGCAACCCGGCACCGAACACTTTCTCCTCGGCGACGCGCGCAACGTCGTACGGCGTCTCGTTCGCCCGAACGAGTAGTGAGGTGACCGCCGCAAGGTCGGCGCGACTCCCAGACCTGAGCACGCGAACAGCTTAGCTCTCGATTCGTTTCGAGGCGCCGGAGGCGCCTCTAGAGGGTAGCCGGTGGCGAGCGCGCCAGCGCCGCCACCGGGTCGCGAAGGATTCCAGGAATGCCGCCCCGATAGGGGCGGCAGAGGCGCTCCATTTTCTGCCGCCCCTGCCGGGGCGGCGTTTTCGCGAGGCATTCGAACCGGTGGCGGCGCTGGCGCGCTCGCCACCGGCTACCCTCTACTGGCGCCTCCGGCGCTCCCACCCGGCGGTCGCATACCGGTGGCGTCACTTTCGCAACTTCTGACCGTGATGGACGTTATCCGCTGCCCTTCGTGTGGGCAAGCCAACCGCCTTCCGGCACTCGAGTCCGGCAAGACGGTGGTTTGCGGAAAGTGCAAGACGCCGCTCGGCGGACGTCCCGTCACGCTCACCGACTCGTCGTTTCAGAAAACAATCGCGGACGGGAAGGCGACGATCGTCGACTTCTGGGCGCCGTGGTGCGGTCCGTGCCGGATGATCGCGCCGCTCCTCGAAGAGGTGGCGGCGGAGCGTAGCGACGTCCGCATCGCAAAGCTCAACGTCGACGAGAACTCGCGCACCTCGGCTGCGTTCGGCGTTCAGGGAATCCCGCTGCTCGTCTTCTTCAAGGATGGCGTGGAGCGCGGCCGCGTCGTCGGCGCCGTGCCGCGCGGACAGATCGAAGCCGCGATCCGCCAGTACTTCGGCTGATGCGGAACCGCGAGCTCGAGCTGTTCGCGAAGAAGGCCGCGATCGTCGCCGCATTCATCCTCGGGATGCTTCTTCTCTGGCGCATCCGCGGCGTCCTCGTCCTCGTCTTCATCGCCGCGGTGATCGCGGCGGG
>DASXIH010000425.1:0-21421 GCA_036498125.1 Thermoanaerobaculia bacterium | reverse complement strand
GCCGCGTGATCGTCAGCGTCCAGTCGGACGGCCGTTGAAAGCCGCTGAAAGCGAGCTGCGCGTTCTGGAGCGTCTCCGCCGGAGCGACGACGGCCACGACGTCCCCGCTCTCGGCGTAAGACCGGCCCGCCCGCACCGATGCGCCGGTCGCAGCATTCACCAGGAACTCCGGGTAGAAGCCGCGCGCCGTGCCGTGCATCCAAATCACGTTCCCCTGCTGCGCGCCGCCGACGTCCTTGTAATCGGCCGGCGTCGCGGCAACAACCCACCGCGAATAGACGAACGCCGTGAGCGCCACGACCCCAACGACGCTCCAGGCGAAGGTCGAGAGCGCGCGGTGGTTGCGCCGCGCGTCGATCCGGCCGCGGCTCAACTGCCACGCACCGCCGCCGACGCCCGCGATCAGGAGCGCCGCGACGTAGAGACCGGCAACGTACGATGCCGGCCCGAGGGCGAACGCGAGCGCCAGCGGTTCGGCGGTCGCGACGAAGAAGCCGAGCGCCAGGAGAAGCGCGACGAAGTCGAGGCCGAGGATCGCCGACCGCGAACGGATGCAGGTCGAGACGAGATGGCTGACCAGCATCAGGACGATCGCGACCCCGAGAATGAGGAAGACCGCGGACTGGCGGCTGATCGTCGACATCGATCGCCACTCGGCGACGCCGATCCCGAGCGGGATGGCGTGCAGGATCGCGAACGAGACGGCGAGCAGCACGACCGCGGCGAGCAGCTTGCCGAACCAGACCGCCGCGCCGCTCACGGGACGCGTGAAGTAGAACGAGAGGCGGCGTTCGGAAAGCTCGCGGCCGACGAGCGTGGCGCCGAGGATCAGCGCCAGCGCCCAGGTGAAGGCGACGCCGAGAAACGAGCCGAGGACCACGACGCCGCCGCGGCGGTCGGCGAACGTGCCGTGCGGGATCACGAGCACGACGAGCGACGCCAGCGCAATCGCGGTGGCGGCGACGAAGACGAACGCGCGCTCCTCGATCTCGCGGCGGGCGATGGCGAGTACGTGCGTCATCGCGCGCCTCCCTCTTCGCCGGTCACGGCGATGAAGATCTCTTCCAGCGACATCGGTGCGACTTCCGCGGCGTCGAGGTGCGACGCCGGCTCGTAATTCGTCACGATCATTTCCGTTCCTGTTCCCCAGCTGCGCACCGCCGCGGCGGCGAGATTGCCGACGGCGGCGGGCCGCGACGCGGCGAAGCGCACGCGCCGGAAGCGCGACTTGAGCGACTCGAGCTCCTCGTCGACGACGATGCGGCCGTTGGCCATCATCGCCACCCGGTCTGCGATCGTCTCGACGCCGGCGAGGTCGTGCGTGGTGATGAAGACCGTCGTGCCGCGGTCGGCGAGCTCCGTGATCACCTCTTCGAAGAGCGACTTGCGCGCGACGACGTCGAGGCCGAGGGTCGGGTCGTCGAGCACCAGCAGCTCCGGCTCGTGCGCCAGCGCCAGCGCGACCGACACCTGCTTCTTCTGCCCCTTCGACAGATCGCCGAATCGCGCGCGCTCCGAGACGGAAAAGCGCGCCAGCCGTTCGTCGAACGCCGCACGGTTCCAGCGCGGATAAAGCGACGCGGAGAATCGCGCCAGCGCGCTGACGCGCATGGTCGGCGGAGCGTCCGCTTCTTCCGCGACGACGCCGACGCGCCGCATCAGCGCGGTGCGGTTCGCCCACGCGTCCTGCCCGAGGAGCGACGCCCTCCCCTGCTCCGGCTTCTGCTCGCCGAGCATGCAGCGGACGAGCGACGACTTGCCCGCGCCGTTGCGCCCGAGGAGCGCGTAGACCGCGCCGGGGGCAACGGCCATGGAGACGCCGTCGACGGCGGTCTTCCGGCCGTAGCGGACGGTGATGTTGTCGATGAGAATCGCGTCGCCGCTCATGCTTTCCTCCGGTGTTCGCGGACGAGCCGGCTGTAGCTCGTGTCCAGCTCCGCGGTGGCGTCTTCGAGGGACGCGCCGATCGCGATGGCGACGCCGGCGAGCCGCGTCGCGGCGTCGCGCAGCATCTCGTTGCGCTCGGAACGCTTCGGCTGCGTCGGCGAGTCGGAAACGTATGTCCCCTCGCCGCGCTTCACCGTCAGCACGCCGGCGTCGATCAGGTGCTGGTACGCGCGTGCGACGGTGTTGGGATTCACTCGGACCGTCTTCGCCAGGTCGCGCACGGAGGGGACCGCGCCGCCGGGCGCCAACGTGCCGAGGGTGATCATCCGCCGGATCCCCTCTTCGATCTGGCGCCAGATCGGCGCTGCGTCGGATGGGTTGATGTCGAACACTGTATGAGTAACTTAATACAGTGACGCTGCGTTGTCAACTGCTACAATCCGCCGCACTTCAGCCAAAAAGAGGTTCCCATGCGCCACAGGCACTCCCTGCTGCTCGTACTGTTGCTCCTGACCGCGACGGCGCTGCCGGCGGAGCCGCGGGCGATCTCGGCAGCGGAGCGGGAGGCGGTGCGCATCGCGGCCGACTACCTGAGCCGCGGGCCCGCAGCGATCGTCGAGAACCTCGCGGCGACGTCGCCGTTGCGCAAGCTCAAGCCCGCCGAGCAGCTCGCGGAGATCGAGACACGCCTCGGCCCGAATACCGGCGCGACGTGGGAGCTCCAGACGGTCATGCCGGCGCAGGCGAACAGCGAGGCGGTGTTCGGGATCGAGTTCCCGTCCGGCGTCGACGACGCGGCGCAGTTCGAGCTGAAGCAGGAGAACGGCGCGTACAAGATCAACGACATCCACGTGCTCGCCGAGCGCACGTCGCGGACGCAGTACTTCCCGCCCGAGCCGGACGACGCGCCGAAGCACGAGGAGCCGCCGTCGAGTCCGATGATGGCGCTGCTGATGGCGACCGTCCTCATGGCGCTGCTCGCCGTCACCGGTGCGCTCACGCTGCAACATCAGAAAACGATCGGCCGCATCGTGCTCGCGGGCGCGATGCTCCTCGGCGTGCTCGTCATCGGACGCACGGTGATGATCCCGCCGAAGGCGCAGCCGAAAGCGGCGCCGCCGGCAAAGAAGGCGCCGTCGTACCTGCAGCTCGGATCCCTCCTCGCGCTGCGGCGCGCCGCCGCCGGCTCCGGCGACGTGGAGGCAGCGTATGCAGCCGCGCCGAAGAGCGGCGACGTGCACGACGTCGCCGACATCTGGAAAGCGCAGGTCGAGATCCAGCAAACCAAGCTCGCCGAGGCGAAGAAGCGGCTGAAGCGCTTCCCGACGCCGTCGACGGTTCCGCTCGCGGAGCTGCTGCGTGCGCGTCTGGCGCAGCTCGAAGGCGACGAAGCGTCGTCCGCGATCTCGTACGAGTACGCGGTGAACCTCGGGCCGGGACGTGACGGGCTGTGGGTCGAGACGGTGCAGGCCCTCGGGCAGCTCGGCTTCGAGAACCGCGCGATCCGTTACCTGAAGCGGCTCGAGCGCGTCGGGTCGCGCAAGCCGGACGTCTATTACCTCCTCGCGCTCACCTCGGTCATGGACAACCGCGACGACCAGTCGCGCGCGGTGCTGCTCCGCGCCTGGAACATGCGGCCGGCGATGCGGAGCGAGCTGGTGAACGCGCGGCTCTTCTGGGCGGCACTGCGCAGTCCCGAGGTGGTGCCGACGATCAGCCTCGCGGCGCCCGACGAGCCGGCGTTCGCCGCGTCGAACCTCGGCCAGCAGGCGATCGCACTGCCTCCGAACGCGGTGACGCGCGTCAGCGGATCGTTCCTCGACATCAAGATCGACGGGCAGGATCTGCAGATCCCCGGCGGCGCCGTGCTCGCGCCCCCGACCTCGCAGGTCGTCAACGCCTCGGCGTGGGCAGCCGATGAAGACCAGAAGGCGCTCCGCGATCTCGACGAGCTGCTGAAGATCTCGCGCACCGACAGCACCTTCACGCAGCCCGCGCTGCGGCGGCGGATCGTCGCGACGGCGACGGCGCTGGCGTCGCACAACCGCTGGCAGGACCTCGTCAAACTCACCGACGGCATCACGCCGCGCGCGCCGCAAGTGCCGCCGGACGTCGTCTTCATGCGCTCGAAGGCGCTGCAGCGGCTCCACAACTCGAACGCGGCGCGCGAGGCGCTCGCGCAGCTCGCGGCGAGCGGGGTCCTGCAGCAGAAGAAAGACTCGCGCGCTCTCGTGGAGCTCGGCGAGAGCCTCGCGGCGTTCGACCTCTACGGCCCCGCGCTGAAGATGTTCGAGAAGGCGCAGGCGGTGCACAACGACGCGAGCCTCGACGACCGCATGCGCCAGATCAGTCTGAACGAGACGCTCGCGACGAAGTCGCAGATGTACGCGTCGCCGCATTTCGACATCCGCTACCCGGACGAATATCCGCCCAACGCGGCAAAGCACATCGCCGACATCGCGGAGGCGGAGCTGAAACGGCTGCAGCCGATCGTGCCGGCGCCGAATTTCCAGCACGTCACGATCAACATCGTGAAGTGGGAAGACTTCCGCTCGATCTACACCGGCAACGATTTCATCCTCGGTTTTTATCAGGGCAAGATCACGCTGCCGTTCGGCAACGTCGCCGACTTCCAGCCGGAAATCGTCGCGATCCTGACGCACGAGCTGTGTCACGCCATGATCGCCGAGGCGACGAACGACCAGGCGCCGCGGTGGTTCCACGAGGGGCTCGCGCAGCGCGTGGAGATGCGCGACTTCCATCCGAACGCGCTGAACATGTACGACGACAACCGGCTGCTCGCGGTCGGCCTGCTCGACTCGGTGATGGACGGCTCGCCCGACCCCGACATGATCGGCGAGGCGTACATCGAGTCGCAGACGGTAATCCGCTTCCTCGAGTCCGCGTACGGCCCGAAGGCGATTCCGACGATGCTGAACGCGTTCCGCGACGGCGCCACGACGGAGGAAGCGATTCAGCAGGTCGCGCACACGGACCTCGGCGGCCTCGACATCAAGTTCCGCGCGTGGGGCCGCGGCGGCGCGAAGGTGTTCGCGAACCCGCCGCCGATCCGCTACGACGAGATGCCTGTCAACGAAATCCAGTGGGCGAAGCCGAGGCAATGAACATGAACATCGTCATGATCGCAATCGTCGCCGCAGCATTCGCGCAGTGGGCGTTCTTCGCGTTCCGCGCCCTCCTCGCGCCGCAGAAAGCCAAGGCGCCGCTGCTGATCAGCAGCGGCATTCTCTTCGCCGCCTGGATCGCCGCCTTCCTGCCGCCACTCCTCGCCGAGGAAAGCGCGCGCAAAGCGACGATGGAAGCCTCCGCCGTCACCTCCCGCACCCACGGCACCTGCGCCGCCGTTCAAGCCGGCGACAGCGCGGCATCCGTCGCAAAGAAACTCGGCCCCCCCGACGAAAAGCTCAACGACGAATCCGTCCGCGGCCCCGCCGCCACGACGTGGATCTACCGCGACACGAGATGCGCCGTCCACATCATCGACAACGAAGTCGATTTCGTGGAGTAAAACAACGTAGGGCGGACTTCAGCCGCGGAGCAAATTCCCGGCGCTTTACGCGCCGGGCTAATGAGATTGCGCCGCTCCGCGGCTGGGTTAAATCGCGGCGGGTTCGCCGTCCATCATTCCCGTCTCCTCCTTCGCGCGCTTGCGGGCGCGGGAGCGTTCCTGGATGTCGTCGAAGAGTGAGTAGGCGACGGGGGTCGCGAGCAACGTCAAAAGAAGCGCCAGCGTTTGGCCGCCGATGATGACGGAGCCGATGGCGCGGTTGGTGGCGGCGCCGGTGCCGCTGGAGGCGACGAGGGGGATCATGCCGGCGACGAAGGCGAGGGTGGTCATGAGGATCGGGCGGAGACGGTCGCGGTTGGCTTCGCGGATCGCCTGCGCGCGCGGGAGGCCGTGCGCGCGGAGGCCGTTCGTGTGGTCGATCTGCAGGATGCCGTTCTTCTTGACGATGCCGAACAGCACCAGGATGCCGAGCATCGAGAAGATGTTCAGCGACTGATTCAGTACCAGGATCGAGAAGAGCGCGAACGGAATCGTCAGCGGCAGCGCGAGAAGGATCGTGATCGGATGCACCCAGCTCTCGAACTGCGCCGCGAGGATCAGGTACATGAAGATGATCGACAGCAGGAACGCGAACAGGAAGTTCGCGAACGCGCGTCCCTGCTCGCGTGAGCGGCCCGTGAAGCCGGACGAATACTCCGGCGGCATCTTCAGGTTGTTCGTGTCCTTCACGATCGCGTCCATGACCGTCTGCGCCGAATAGCCGGGCGCCATGTTCGCCGTCAGCATGACCTGGCGCTGGCGTGAGATGCGGTTGACCGTCGACGGGCCGGAGCCGGGCGTCATGTTGACGACGTCGCGGATCTGCACCGCGCCGCTCTTCGCCGACGGCACCTGCGCCTGCGAGATTCCCTGCGGGTCCTTGCGGTACTCGTGCTCCGCGCGGACGTGCACCTCGTACTGCTCGCCGCCCTCGTAGTAGTCGGTGACCTTCAGGCCGCCGACGAGCACGTTGAGCGTCGATGCGATGTCCTGAACGCGGACGCCGAGGTCCGCAGCCTTCGCACGGTCGATGCGAACGCCGAGCTCCGGCTTTCCGGTGATGTAGTTCGTGTCGGGATCGAGAACGCCGACCTTCTTCATCTCGTTCAGCTTCGCGAGGAGCACGTTCGAGTACTGCTCGAGCTTGTCGAGGTCGGGCCCGCCGATCCAGTACATGATGTCGGCGTTGACGCCGCCGCCGAACGCGTTGACCGGCGAGACGCTGGTGCGGAGGTTCAGCCGCGCGTACTGCGGCATGATGTTCTGCCGGACGTCGGCCATGATCGCGAACTGGTCGCGCTTGCGCTTCTCGACCGGCACGAGCTGGACGTAGATCGTGCCGAGGTTCTGCGTGATCTGCGGATCGTCGCCGATCGTGACCACCGTCGTCTGCACCTCGGGCATCTGCCGGACGCGGTTCGCGATCGACTCCATGATCGTCTGCGTCGTCTGGAGGCTCGAGCCTTCCGGCGCGCGCGCCTGCACCTGGAACTGCGACTCGTCGTCCTGCGGCAGGAAGTTCTTGTTCACCTTCATGCCGAGCGGGACGATCATGACGAGCGCAAACACCATCGACAGCACGACCACCCACCGGTGCGCCATCGACCAGTCGAGCATGCGGAGATAGGTCGCCTCGATCGCGCCGTACATGCCGTGCTCGCGCGTCGACGTTTCGTGGTGCAGATCCTCCGGGCGCAGCCACCGCGCCGACATCATCGGCGTCAGCGTGAAGGAGACCAGGAGCGAGATCGCGATCGCGATCGCCATCGTCACGCCGAACGAGTTCATGAACCGCCCGACGATGCCGGCCATGAATGCGACCGGCAGAAACACCGCGATCAGCGAGAGCGACGTCGCCATGACGGCGAGGCCGACTTCCTTCGTCCCCTCGACCGCCGCCTCGTCCGGCTTCATCTTCTTCTCCTCCATGAAGCGGAAGATGTTCTCCAGCACGACGACCGCGTCGTCGATGACGATGCCGACCGCCAGCGTCAGCGCCAGGAGCGTGATGACGTTGAGCGTGAAGTTCTCGAATCGCATCGCCGCGAACGTGGCGACGATCGAGCTCGGGATCGCGACGGCGGAGATGATCGTCGGCCGCGATCGCCGGAAGAAGTAGATGAGCATTCCTATGGCGATGAGCACGCCGGCGACGCGCAGCGGAACCAGCATGCCGGTCGAGACGTCGTGGAACTTGAACAGCAGCACGTAGACGCCGAGCGTCGCCGCGATGAGCGAGACGGCCGCTTTCAGCTTCGGCGACGAGAGGAAGAACCAGACGATCAGCGCGGCGAAGAGCGAGCCGAGGATCAGGTGCTCCTTCACCGCGTCGACGGCGGCGACGATGTAGTCCGACTGGTCGCGGACGACCTGCATCTTCCAGCCCTTCGGAAGGCCCTTCTGGATCTCCGCGATCTGTTCCTTGAGGTGGTTGACCACTTCGACCGTGTTCGTGCCCGACTGCTTGCGCACGTTGAGCACGACCGCCGAGTTGCCGTTAACGGTCGCGACCGACTCCGGCTCCGCAACGCTGTCTTCGATGTGCGCGACGTCGCCGATCTTGACGGTGTAGCCGTTCTTCGACTGGATCGCGACGTTCGCGAACTCGGCGGGATCGGTGACGCGGCCGTACGTCCGCAGCGTCATGTCGCGCAGCCCCTGTTCGACTTTGCCGCCGGGGATCTGCACGTTCTGCGTCTGCAGCGCGCCGACGACCTGCGAGGTCGTGAGGCCCATCGCCGTCAGCTTCTCGGTGTCGACGACGACGTTGATCTGGCGCGGACGGCCGCCGACGATCAGCACCTGGCCGACGCCGCTGATCGACTCGAGACGCCGGCGGAGCTTCTTGTCGGCGAACTCCGTGATGTCGCGGATCGGCGCGGGGCCGGAGAGCGCGATGCCGAGGACCGGGATCGAGTCGGGATCGAACTTCTGGATGATCGGAGGGTCGGCGTCTTTCGGAAGGTCGCGGAGAACGGTGTTCACCTTGTCGCGGACTTCCTGCGCCGCGACGTCGGCGTCTTTCTCGAGGACGAACGTCACGGTCACCTGCGACACGCCCTCGGACGAGATCGACTGCAACTGGTCGATGCCGCTGATCGTGTTGACCGCCTCTTCGATCTTGTCCGTGATGTCGGTCTCGATCTCCTCCGGCGCCGCGCCGGTCAGCGTGGTCGAGATGACGATCGTCGGAAAGTCGACCTTCGGGAAGCGGTCGACGCCGAGCTGCAGGTACGCGAAGTACCCGACGACGACGAGCGAGAGGATGAGGACCGTCGCGAAGATCGGACGGCGGACGCAGATTTCGGAGAGTTTATGCATAGGTCACCGCGCGTTCATTTCCACCCGGGCGAACAATCCCGGCTTCAGCTTCCCGTCGCCATTCGCGAACTCCGTCTCGACGAGGAACGACCGCGTGGCCGAGTCGACGACGCCGCCGACGGTCGTGACGCGTCCCTGGAACACCTGGTTCGGATACGGATCGACGGTCGCTTTCACCGCATCGCCGGTGTGCACCGACGCGAGATAACGCTCCGGAACTTTGAAACGGAGCTTGAGCGGCGAGGTCTGCATGACGACGACGGCGACGCTGTTGTCGCCGAGGCGCTCGCCGACGTCGGCACGCTTCTCGGCGACGACGCCGTCGATCGGTGAGCGGAGCGTGGCGTCGTCGATCTGCTGGCGGAGCAGCGCCGCCTGCGCGCTTGCGCTCTGCCGCATGGCGACCGACTGGTCGTACGCGGACTGCGAGCGATCGTACGTCGCGCGCGGGATCGAGTCTTTCGCGATCAGGTCTTTCTTGCGGTCGAGGTCGCGATGCGCGTCATCCTCGGCCGCCTTTGCGCGGGCGATGTCGGCGTTCGCGCGGTCGAGGTTGAGCCGCAGGTAGTCGGTCTCCAGCATCAGGATCGGCTGCCCCTTCGCGACGTGCGACCCTTCGTCGACGAACATCTTCGCGACGCGACCCGGCGTCTTCACGGCGAGCTCCGAGCGCACCGGCGAGACGAACTCGCCGGTAGCCACAATCGCCCCATTCGTCTCGCTCGCGACACTTGCCGTCGTACTCTCAGGAGCGGCGGTTGTCGTGGTTGCCGCCGCAGCGACGCTCTGCACATCCTTCGGCAGCTCCGGAGCCGGCTTGTTCGTGTCGGTCGCCGCGGACGTGTCTTTCTTGCCGCACGCGACGAGCGCAACCAGTGTGAGAACGAGAATCGATCGCTTCATTTCTGAACGGCTCCTGATGTGACGTTGACTGCATCTTTCAGCGCCCCCGCCGCGTACCAGACGCGCAGCTGCGCGAGGTCGCGGTTGAGGCTCTCTTCGTTGACGGCGCGCCGCGCATCGGCGAGCGACGCCTCGCTGGTCGCGACGTCGAGCGACGTCGCCTCCTGCGCGCGATAGGTTTCGAACACCTGGTTGTACTCCGCCTCGGCGGCGGCGAGCTGCTCCTTCGCCAGGCCGAGCGATGTCTCCGCCTCGTGCAGCGCGGCGAGCGCGGTGCGTACGTCTTCGCGCGCCGTCGTCTTCGCCGTGTCGAGGTCGAGCTGCGCCTGGATCTCGCGCGCCCGTGCCGCCGCGACGCGCGCCTCGACCTCGCCCGACTGAAGGATCGGCACGGTGAAGTTGAACGCGCCGAAGGCGTACCGCGGCGCGGGGAAGGCCGACTTCTGGCTCACGTAGCCGCCGTTGAACGTCACGGTCGGCAGCCAGAACCCCTTCTGCTTCTGCACCTCGAGATGCGCGATCTGCAGGTTGTTCTGCGCGACCGCGACGTCGGGACGCGAGGCCTCGGCGCGGGAGACGAGTGCCTGCTCGTCCGGCACCGGAGGCGTCGGATTGTTCGTGTCGGCCACTTCGATCGGCCCGTTGAGATCGAGATCGGCGCGCAGGCGGCTCACCGCCTCTTCGCGCGTCTGCTGCGCCGCCGCGAGCTGCCGCTGCGCCGCTTTGATCGACGTCTCGGCGCGGAGGACGTCGACCTTGGTCGACTCCCCTGCCTCGTAGAACGCGCTCGACTGCGCGCGGCGCTTCTGCGCCACGTCGATGTTCTTCTTCTCGATCGCGATGCGGCTGTCGGCGTTGACGATGCCGAGGTAGTTCGAGGCGACGCGGAGGAGGACGGCGTCCTCCGTGCCGAAGACGCCCTGCTGCGCGTTGAGAATCCCGAGCTTCGCCTGGTTGTACGCGCGGATCTCGCGGCGGCCGGCGTAGATCGGCTGCGAGAAGTTGAGGTGGTAGTTCCAGTCGTTGCGCGGAAGGACGGTGACGTCGTTGCCGCCCGCGTTGAATGCGACCGTCTCGCTGTTGCGCTGCGCGGCGCCGTTCAGCGTGATGCGCGGCAGGACGTTCGACAGCAACTGCTCCTTGTTTGCCTCGGCCACGCTGACGTCCGCACGGGCGCGCTCGACGCTGTTGTTCACCTTCTCCGCGCGCTCGAGCGCGTCGTGGAAGGTCAGCTTCGTGACCTCTTGTGCATGCGCGGCGAACGCCGTGAGGACCGCCGCGATTGCGATGAGTCGTTTCAATTCGTACTCCGTTTCTGTTTGCGAATGACGATGCCCTCGACCGCGAGGCCGACGATGAGATCGACGTCACTCTCCTCGGCGGGCGGCGCGCTTTCGTTCAGGCGCTCGAACGTGATCGCGACGGCGCCTTCGATGAGGAAGAGCGCGAGGCGGTAGGGATCCACCTTCCGCACCTCGCCGCGCTTCATGGCGTCCTCGAGGACGTTCGCGAACGCGGTGATCCGCTGCTGGTACTGCGGCGCGCAGTGGCGTTTCTGCCACCGCTTCTGGTGCGACGAGCCGCTCGGGATGCGCAGCGAGAGGTAGAGGCGGAAGAACTCCGCGTTCTCGCGGAAGAACGCCATCTGCGCCCGGAACAGCTCGCGCAGCTTCTCCTCGATCGGGAGGTCGCGCGCGAGGACGGTGTCGACGCGCCCGTGCAGCTGCGCGATCGCCGTCTCGAACGTCTTCTCCACCAGCTCGTCGCGGTCGCGGAAGTAGAGGTAGATCGTCCCCTTCGCGATGCCCGCTTCCTTGGCGATGTCCGCCATCGTGGCGTCGTTCATCCCCTTGCGGGAGATGACGCGCATGGCGGCTTCCTGGATGGACTGGACCCGGTACTCCTGGACGACTTCTTCTTTCGACTTGACCATCAGAACGTTCCGTTCAGAACGCTGAACGGATGGTCAGTCAATCAGAATTTCAGGTCAGAGGGCAAGCGCCGTGACGCTTTCGTTGCAGGAGCTAGCTGTTCCCGGAGTGGCCGACGATGTTGTGGCGCAGCGCGTAGCCGACGGCCTGGGCGCGGCTGTTGAGGCGCAGTTTGTCGAGGATGTTTCGCACGTGGAACTTCACCGTGTTCTCGCTCAGCCCCAGCCGCTTCGCGAGTTTCCGGTTGGCGGTGACGCCCTCCACCATCAGCTCGAGCACCTCGCGCTCGCGATCGGTGAGCGCGTCGGGGTTGGAGGCGTCCGCACCGGTCGGTGCAGGTTTGGCGAACTCCTGCAGCAGCTTGCGCGCGAATGCCGGCGTGAGCGCCGGCTCCCCCGCTCTGGCGCGCTCCAGCAGCGAGAAGAACTCCTCGGCTTCGAGGTTCTTGAGCAGGTATCCCTGCGCGCCCGCTTTGATCGCGTCGAACAGCGTCTCCTCATGCTCCGACGCGGTGAGCACGACCACCTTCACTTCCGGCTGGCGGGCGGTGAGCTCCCTCGTCGCGGCGACGCCGTCCATCTCGGGCATGGAGACGTCCATCAGGATGAGCTCGGGCCGGAGTTGTTCCGCGAGCGCGATCGCCTGCTTCCCATTCGCCGCTTCCGCCACGACCTCGTGCCCTTGCGACTGCAGCAGGCTCCGCAGCCCGTCGCGAAACAACGCGTGATCGTCGGCGATGAGAATGCGCATGCGATCAGTCTACGCGCGCTTGCGGCATCGGCACCTGAACGGTCACCGTGGTTCCGGCGCCCGGCACGCTGTCGAGGGAAAAGACTGCGCCGATCGACTCCGCCCGCTCCCGCATCGTCGTCAGGCCGAAGCGGGGAAAGACGCTGCGCGTGCGCGTCTCCTGCGTGAAGCCGATCCCGTCGTCTTTCACGGTCAGCAGCAGTGCTCCGTCCCGGCGCCGGATGTCGATGGTCGCCGTGGCGGCTTTCGCATGCTTCCGTACGTTGGTCAGCGATTCCTGAATGATGCGGATGAGCTGCAGCTCGATGCCGGGCGGCATCGTCAGCTCGCCTTGCACGACCAGCCGCACGCTGATCCCGGTCTGCTCCATCCATCGGTCCACATACTCGCGAAGGACGTCCTCGAGCGATCGCGTCGGACCGGGCAGCGTGCGGAGATCGACGATCGCCTCTCGGACGTCGCCGTATGCCTCGCGCGCGCCGTTCGCCAGCTCGCGGAGTTGCGCCAGCCCCTCTTCCGTCTTCTCCCGGCGGATGTACTCGGTCGCGGCCTGAACTTTGGTGTTGACGTACCCGAGGACTTGCGCGATGCCGTCGTGCATCTCGTGAGCGATCCGCAACCGCTCCTGCGCCACGGCGAGATCGGCGACCTGACGGTGCAGATGCGCGTTGTCGATCGCAATCGCCGCCTGCACGGCGAACCGTTCCAGCGTCTCTTCGTCGCCTTCCGTGAACGCGGCGCCCGACTTCTTCTCGCTGAGATAGAGGTTGCCGACGAACGGCCCTTTGCAGGTGATCGGCACGGCGAGCAGCGAGTGCATCACCGGATGGTTCGGAGGAAAACCGTGCGAGCGCGGGTCCTTGCCGATGTCGGGCAAACGGAGACGTTCCCCGTCATGCAAAACGACGCCGAGCAGCCCATGCCCGACGGGCGGCGGGCCGATGCGCGCCCGCTCCGCGACGGTGACACCCGAGGTGATGAAGTTCTGAATCGACCCATCGGCGTTCACCACCGACAGCGCGCCATATCGTGCGCCGACCAGCGTACGCGCCCGCTCGACGACCTTGTTGAGCACCGCGTCGAGCGACAGCTCGGCGGTCACGTCGAGGCCGGCGCCGTGCAAGGCGAGCAATTCTTCGTTGTGGCGTTGCAGCCTCCGCTGCATCCGAGCGATCGACCGGACCATGAGAGTGCTGAGCAGGATGAGCGCGAGCGCGACGAGCCCGTCGAGCAGCAGCCGGCCCCGGACCGAGACCAGGCCGATCATCGCAAATCGCGCCAGCTCCAGGACTCCGACGACGACGATCGGCGCAATGAACGCGACCCACCGCAACTGTTTCAGCGTCAATGTCAGCTCAGCCTCAGGGAAAGGGTAAGCCGGAATGGTGTTCATGCGAGCACCTCCAGGATGAGATCGAACGTGACCACCAGCTCGTCGTGCGCCTGGATCATCCCGAACAGCGCCCGCGGCGGCTCGATCCGGAACTGCGTCATCCGGACCGGGAGCTCCGCATGAATGCGAAACTGCCGTCGCGAGAGACGCTCCGCGGTGACGCGAACGACGATGTCGCGCGTCGTGCCGGCGAGGACGAGATGACCTCCCACGCTCGTCCGGTACAGGTGCTGATCGATGTCATGCTCGATCGCGTCCCGCACGCCGTCGAGCTGAAACTCGATCCGCGGATACTGCTGCGCGCGCAGAGCATGGTTGAGATCGCGCTCCATAGGCCGGCCGCCGCTGCAGCGGAGACTCGCAACGGGAACGACGAGCTCGAAGCGTGGAGCGGGAAAGCGGCCCTCGGCCGGGTTCGACATCCAAACGCCGATGTCGCCGTCCTCGATCCGATCGATGACTTCGTTGATCTTAGCGAGCGGCGCGGCAACCGTGGCTTCTCCATCGAGGGTGGTTCCCGTGCAGCGCCAGCGTGCGACGTTGGATGAGCCTTCCAACGTCAGCACGCTGCGCGGCGAGATGGAGAACCTCGCGGCGTCCGCCGCTGCGGAGGTCACTCCGCCGGCGGCGAACAGCGTCACGAGGATCGTGCCGATGAAGGTGCGCACGAGCTCAGCTCCGCTTCACGATCCAGTGGAAAGAAACGGTGATGTCGTTGCCCGTCTTCAGCGTGCCCATCATCGCGACGGGCGGCTTCACGCCGAAATCGGTCATCTTCATCGGCACGTCGGCGGCAACGTCGTAGGTGCCGTCCGCGCTCCGGCGCACGGTCACGTCGAAGGCAACGTCGCGCGTCATGCCGGCGATCGTGAGCTTCCCCGTGGTTCGTGCGACGAACGCGTCGGCGGATCGCGAAACGAGCGAGGCGCCGGCGATGGTGTAGGTGATGTTGGGATTCGCCTCGGCTTTCAGCGCTTCGCGCATGATGCGGTCCATCCGCTCGTGGGCGCTTCGGATCGACGCGACCGGGATGGAGACGCGAACGGCCGCGGGCTTCTCACCGGAGGTGCTCCACGCGTCCGGGTCGGTTTCGATCGATCCTTCGATCGTGCTTCCCTTCATCTCCCACTCGTGCAGCGAGGACGTCCCCTTGATCGCGACTGAGGTGGTGGCGCTCTGCGCCGGCTTGAAATGCGCGGGATCCGCCGCGCGTAAGACGAATGCGGCTGCCAGCAGGAGGGCAGCCGCGATGAATTGTTTTCTCATGATGATTCTCCTCGGCTAGAAGGCGAACGAGACTTCGGAGACGAGACCCTTGAACTCGGGGCTGCGTCCGGCGTCGATGCCGTTGTTCACCATGTCGCCGGCGGCAAAGCCGGTGTACTTCTGGTCCACCCACTCGACCTTGAACAGCATGTTGCGGGTCATCCAGAGGCCGCCGCCGAGTTGGATGCGGCGCACCTTGCCGTTGGATGCGTTACCGTTGAATTTGTCCGCGTTCGCGCCGCTGTAACGCGCGGCCGCATAGAGCGCCGGCGTGAGCTTGTAGACCACGTCGCCGGCGTAGTACGTCCACGTCTCGTCGAGCTTGAGCGCAGCGATACCGTTGATGTCGCTGTCTTTGGTCCTGCCGGCGTGCCCGTACAACTTGAGCGGCATTTCTTTCGCGTCCCACGTCGCATCGAACTGGTACGCCGTGACGTCTTTGCCTGCCCGCGCGAGCACGTCGCCGGGAGCCTGTCCGCCGCCGAGCACGCCGCCGTAGCGCTCACCGCTCCGGTTGCCGGAGAAGAGCGTGGCCGTGCTCGTGGCGCTGTCGGAATGATTGCAGCGGAAACCGGAAGCCGAGAGGCGCAGCGCGCTGATGGGATACACCCACGTCTTGGCGTTGTACGCGATGCCGCGGCCGGCCGACCAATCCTCGGTGTTCGTTCCGTTCGTCACGCCGAGGAGCCAGCCGTACTTGCCCGGCTTGCTCATCACTTCACCGCCGACGGCGACGAGGTTGGGATCGATGACGAAGTTGCCGACGAGCGGATTCGACTGCACCATCGCGTTATTCGAACGGTGCTGGAGCTGGTCGCCGTAATCGATCAGGAACGCGCCGACCTTGACGTCCACTCGTTTGAAGATCGGATCGAGCGCCTGGTGCAGCGAGACGAGGTTCTCGGGGATGTCATGGATCTCGAGGTATCCCTGGTTGCCGTACGTCTGCGACGGGTGGTTGCGGCTTGCGAGATAGAGATCGAAGTACATGTCGACCTCCTGCTTCTTGCCGAACTTGCCGCCGAATCCCAGGTCGCCGAAGGCAGTCTGCATCCCGCTGGTGAGGCCGGGCTGCTGAACGCCCTTCCCGTCGTAGACGTTTTTCTGGTCGAGCGTCTGGAACGTACCGACCGTGGCGAGCGAGATGTAGAGCTTCGTGTCTTCGGAATCCGAGATTTTGATCTGCGCCTGCAGCTGGCCGGCGATCGCGAGCAAGAGCAGCGCACCGATGAGTGAAGTGAGTGGATTGCGTTTCATTTCAGGTCTCCTTCTTTCCTTCGCCAGTGTCGGCTTCGCGGAAAGAAAGGACGAACCGCTTTCGGGCGGTTACGCGTGCGTCCTTGGGCGGGCGCCCAGGCTACCCTTTGGGGTGGGGACTACTTGATGTTGGCCGTCACCTGGAACGAGGAGGTGACCGACGGATCCTTCTTCGCGGTGATCGTGAGCGTCTCGGCGAGCGATCCCGACTTCGCCTTCCCGCCGTCGACCGTCACCGAGAGCGTCTCTTTCTTTTTCGGCGCGAGCTTGCCGCTGTACTCGTAATAGAGGCAGCGGCACTGCGACCGCGAGACGGTGTAGTCGAGCTGTTTGTCGGTCGTGTTCGTGACTTCAACCTGGCGGACGGCGCGCGTTCCCTTGCGAATGACGCCGTAGTCGGCGATCGCGGGGGCGACCGAGAGCGCGCTCGGCGGCGGCGAGACCGGCTGCGGCGCGGAGGGCGCCGGCGTCGTGTCGTTCGTGGCGGTCTCGCTTGCGACAGTGGTCGTCTCGGTCGTGACCGGCTTTACCTTGCCGCGGTCGCGGCTCGCGTACCAGATCAGCGCGCCGATGAGGCCGAGGACGATGACGCCCGCGACGAGGATCATTGCGATGCGGGAGTCGTGAGCCGGGGGTGGGGAGTTGGGAGTCGGGAGTTGGGAGTCGGGCTGACTGGCCTTCAACTCCCGACTCCCCACTCCCGACTCTCCCATCGGATTCTCAATCACCGGCTGCGTATCCTCGGACACCCCGCCCGTGCCGCGCTCGAGGTCATTCAGCTTCGCGAGCGACATCTCGATCGTCCGGATCAGCCGCTGATACTCGCCGGCGAGCTGCTCGCTGGGCGCCTCCCGCGCCATCTGCACCAGCGCATCCCGATGCGCCCGGTAGTTCTGCCGCAGGATCTCGATCTCGCGCGCCCGATCGCCGCGCTTGACATTCACGGTGCCGAAGTCATCCGAGGACATCCGGGTAACGATAGTGCAAGAATGAGGCACTGGTCTCATGAAGATCTACATCGGGCAGATCAACCCTACCGTCGGTGCCCTCAACACGAACGCCGGCTTGATCCGGAAGGCGTACGACGACGGGGTCAGAGCGGGCGCCGACGTCGTCATGGTTCCGGAGCTCGCGGTCACCGGCTACCCGCCGCGCGACCTCATCGACCGGCCGATCTTCGTCAGCGCGGCGCTCGAAGTGCGCGACGCGCTCGCGGCGATGACCGGCAACACGGCGCTCATCTTCGGCTGCATCACGCGCAATGAGGGCTGGTGCGGCAAGCCGCTGCACAACACGGCGATGGTGGCGCAGAACGGACGGATCGTCTACGAGCAGCACAAGTCGCTGCTCCCGACCTACGACGTCTTCGACGAGCTCCGCTATTTCGAGCCGGCGAAAGGCGGGAAAGCGATCCAGCTCGCGGGAGCCCGCGTCGGGATCTCGATCTGCGAGGATTTCTGGTTCGACGACGAGGCGCTCGGGACGAAGCTGTATTGCGAGAACCCAGTCGACGATCTCGCGCGGCAGAACGTCGAGGTAATCCTCAACATCTCCGCCTCCCCGTTCAATGCCGGCAAGCGGAAATCGCGCTACGACATTTTCTCGGAGATCGCGAAGCGCTACCGCGTCCCGCTCGTCTACGTGAACCAGGTCGGCGGCAACGACGAGCTGCTATTCGACGGCTCATCGATCGTGATCAACGCCGCCGGCGAGACGACGTTCTGCGCCCCCGCGTTCCAGGAGTTCGGCGCACTCGTCGATCTGCGCGGGGAGCGTTGCGACTCGGTCCTCGCACTCGCCGACGACGAAGAGGTCGGTCTCGCGCTCATCCTCGGCCTCCGCGACTACATCCGCAAATGCGGTTTCAAGGACGTCGTGCTCGGATTGTCCGGTGGCATCGACTCCGCGGTGACGGCGGCGATCGCGGTGGAGGCCCTCGGCGCCGCGCACGTGACCGGCATCGCGATGCCGTCGCAGTTTTCGTCGCAAGGCTCGCTCGACGACGCCCGCGCGCTGGCCGAGAACCTCGGCATCGCGTTTCACGTCGTGCCCATCCAGCCTGTGTATGAGCCCTACCACAGCGCCATCACGAATCTGTTCGGCGTAGACACATTTGACACGACCAACGAAAACGTTCAGGCCCGGATCCGCGGGAACATTCTGATGGCGTGGTCGAACCGCACCGGCGCAATGGTGGTGTCGACCGGCAACAAGTCGGAGCTCGCGGTCGGCTATTGCACGCTCTACGGCGACATGGCCGGCGGCCTCGCGCTCCTCGGCGACGTCTACAAGACGATGGTCTACCGCGTCGCGCTCTGGCTGAACCGCGAACGCAAGGTCATTCCCGAGTCGTCGATCACGAAGCCCCCGAGTGCCGAGCTGCATCCCGATCAGACGGACCAGGACACGCTGCCGCCGTACGACGTTCTCGACGGAATCCTGAAGCTGTACATCGAGGAGTGGCAGGAGGTCGACGAGATCGTCGCCGCCGGCTTCGACCGCGACCTCGTCGAGCGCATCATCAAGATGGTCGACTCCGCCGAGTTCAAGCGCCGCCAGGCCGCTCCGACGATCCGCGTGTCGCAAAAAGCGTTCGGCAGCGGCCGGCAACTCCCCATCGCCCAACGCTGGCGGCGCGAGTAGCGCGCTAGTCCCGCTCGCCTGCTTCGCGCTGCTTCGCTTCGAGCGCCTTCATCTGCATCTCCAGGAACTCGTTGAAGAGGTCCTGCTGCTCTGGCGGGATCGGAGAGAACTGGATGGCGGAGCGGAAGACGTACTCGGAGGTCGTGTCGGTTCGCCGCACCTGCACGACCGAGCGGATGACGTTGCAGGGAATGTAGAAACCGCCGTGCGACGGGAAGACGAGCGTCGCCGCGGCGCCGCTGCGCACCGGCGAGCGATGCACGACCGCCGCGCCGGAAAGACTGAGGTCGATCAACTCGCCATTGACGTCCGACAACTGCACGGGAATCGATGCGGTCGGAAATCGCTCCGATTGGCGGCGTTCTTTCCCAGCCATGAATCGCGCAGCGATTATAGCGGCGCGCGTGTGATCTCCACCTGGTCGCCGCGTTTGAGGTGCAACATCTCGGCGGCATTCGCGTTGCCGACGGAGATCTCGACCATGCCGGTCGAGCCGATGATCAGGAACGGCTCGTGGCCGCCGCCGTAGTCGGTGCGGAGGTCCTTGATCGTCGCGTAGTGGACGCGGAGCGCGAGCCGGTCGAACGGAATCTTGGCGCGCGCGACGTCGGTGATCACGTTGCCGAAATGGTCGATGTGCACGATCGTGCCGGAGACCCGATCGTCGCGGTACACGGGCGGCGTGTAGTCGAGCCGCTTCGCGTCGGTGATCGACGGTCCGAGGTCTTCGAGCGGCGTTCCGTTCGCGATGGCTGCCGCCACGGGAGCGAATCGATCGCGGCCATGAAATGTCGTAGCGCTTGTTTCGAGAAAGAATGATGCGTTCTCGACGCTGACGATGCGCTCGGGAGCGACGAACGTCAGTAGCCCGTTGTCGGGCGCGAGGAAGAATCTCCCTTCGTGCTCCGCCGCGAGAATCCGCCGCGGCGTGCCGACCCCGGGATCGACGACGCAGACGAAGATCGTCTCCGCCGGCCACCACGGCACCGCGACGTCGAGGAACCACGCCGCTTCGAAGACGTCGAACGGCGCGATCTCGTGCGTCAAATCGTCGACGCGCGCGTCGCAGCGCGAGGCCAGAACGCCGCGCACCGCGGCGACATACGGGTCGCGCGTACCGAAGTCGGTCATGATCGCGATGCGGCGCATGGCGCGCAATATACTCGCCGCGTGTTTGAAACGATTCCGCCGCCGCCCCAACGGCTACTCGTCTTCGCGCGCCTGCCGGAGCGCGGCGCGGTAAAAACGCGGCTCGCGGCGGAGATCGGCGACGACCGCGCCCTCGCCGTCTACTCGGCGATGCTGCGCGACGCGCTCGCTTCCATCGGCGAGTCCAAGGACGACACTGAGGTCGAGGTGATGTGGGCGCCGACCGAGGCGGCCGATGGCGACGCGTTGTCGAAAGCGTTCGGACCCCGCTCCCTCGCCATGCAGACCGGCGAGACCCTCGGCGACCGGCTCTCAATGGCGTTCTCGGAACGCTTCTTCTTCCATCGCACCGACCGCATCATCGCGGTCGGCGTGGACGACCCGACCATCCCCCGCCCGCTGATCGACACCGCATTCGCGCTCCTCGAATCGTGCGACTGGGTCGTCGGCCCCGCACAGGACGGCGGCTATTACCTCATCGGTTGCCGCGGCCCTGCGTTCGACAACGACGCCTTTCAGGACATCGCTTGGGGAACGGCGAGCGTCTTCTCGGCGACCGTCGCGAAGCTCCGCGCGTGGCAGCGCAACCTCGCCATCCTTCCGATGCGCAGCGACATCGACACCGCCGCGGATTTAGAGGCGTCGGAATGGAGCGCGCCATGAAAATCCTCACCTCCGAGCAGATGAGGAACATCGATCGCCGGGCCACGGAACGGTTCGGCATTCCGTCGATCGTGCTGATGGAGAACGCGGCGATCGCGGTGGTGGAGGCGATTCACGAGCACTACCCGAACGCCGACCGCGTCGCGATCTTCTGCGGCACCGGCGCGAACGGCGGCGACGGACTCGCGGTGGCGCGCCATCTCGAGAACCGCGGCGTGGTGCCGGTGGTCATCCTCGTCGGCGACCGCACGAAGCTCACCGGCGACACGCTCACGAACTTCAACATCTGCTCGCTCCTCGGCCTCCCGATCTACGACGTGAGCGACGAATCACACGTCGACGAAGCGATGGCGCATGCATTCGACGCGGACGTCGTCGTCGACGCGATCTTCGGCACCGGCCTCAATCGCGCGCCCGGCGGCGTGCACGCCGAGGTGATCCGCGCGCTGGCGGAGATGCGGATTCCGGTGCTCGCGATCGACCTCCCGAGCGGCGCGAACGCGTCGAGCGGTGAGATGTTCGACCCGTGCATCCGCGCCGAGGTGACCGTGACGTTCGCTGCGCCGAAGCTGTGTCACGTCTTCGATCCGGCCGCGACGAACTGCGGCGAGATCATCGTCGCCGACATCTCCATCCCCGAGATCGCGATCGACGACGAGAACGTCACGCTCGCGTTGACGACGCCGAGGG
>DASXIH010000424.1:0-6029 GCA_036498125.1 Thermoanaerobaculia bacterium | reverse complement strand
CGAAAGATCGCATCGGCTTTCGTGCGCGCCGGCGCGCTGCCGGTGATCGTCGCGATGCGGAGGAGGTTCATCGCGGCGACGGAGCTCGCCGCCGGCAGATCGGCATCCCGATCGGGAACGAGGTCGCGCAATCCTGCCGGCACGTTGTGGCTGCCGCTCTCGTAACGGAGCTTCTCGCCGCTCCAGAGCGCGGCATCCATCTTCTGCTGCAGGTCGAGCGCGCGTTCCAGCCAACGAATTTGATACGTCGCTTCGTAGACGTCGAGAGACGCCTGGATGAGACACCCGTAGTCGTCAGCGGTAGTGGGTTTCGAGGTTTCGAGGTTTCGGAGTGCCTGCTGGGCTTCGTAGATGTAGTGATCGTCGCCGAACGCCATCCCCGCGCGCGCCAGCGCGGAGATCATCAGCGCATTCGTCGCAAGGACGACGTTCGTGTCGCGCTTCGGCTCCGGACGATGCGAGCGGACGAGCTGCATCCGCTTGGTGAGGTCCGCCAGCTTCGCCTGCAGCTGTTCCTTCGTCAGTCCGAAGCGCCTCATCGCCTCGGAGTCACTGACATGCGGCCGGAGAACGTTCTGCTTATTCTTCTCGATGCCGAAGTAGTAGACCGCCAGGTCGGCGTTCTTCCACGCCACCTGCCGCAGCTCCTCCTCGGTCCAGGTGTAGTAGATGCCTTCGAGCACCTGCGGCGATCCGTTGAGCGGCGTGACGCTGTCCGCGCCCCATCCCGCCGCGAACGACCCGCCGGGCAGCTTCAGCGAGGCGAGCGCGAAATCGAGCGTGTCGCGCGCCACGCGCTGATCCGCGTCGTCTTTCGTGAGCAGCCACGCCTCGGTGTAGACGATTGCCATCAACGCCTGGTCGCCAAGCATCTTCTCGAAGTGCGGCGTGTGCCATTCGGCATCGACGGCGTAGCGGTGGAAGCCGCCGCCGATCTGATCGTGAACGGACGACCGCGCGATCTTGCGGAGCGTCTCGAGCGCCATCTCGCGATCGGTGCTGTCGCGGCGCAGGAGGAAGTCGATCAGGAGCGGCTGAAGGAACTTCGGCGCGCCGCCGAAGCCACCGTTCGTCCGGTCGTACGAGACGCGAAGACGTTCCGCGAGTGCGGATACGGGCTCCTGGGAGACCGCGGCCGCCGGAGCGGACTGCTGCGCCGCCGCACGGACGGCCGCCAGTGCGCTCGCGCCATTCGCGAGAAGTCCGCTCGGGTCCTTCGCCCATTCATCCGCGACAGAGACGAGCGCGCGCGTCAACGCCTCCGGCTTCAGATACGACGCGCCGGCGAGCGGCGACAGGTCGGGCGTCAGGATGAGCGTCGCCGGCCATCCCGCGTTGCCGTTGTTCATCGCCTGCACGAAGGCGATGTAGGTCGTGTCGACGTCCGGCATCTCCTCCCGGTCGACAAGGATCGGCACGTATCGTTCGTTGAGCAGCGTTCCGACGTCCGCATTTGCGAACGACTCTGCCTGCATGACGTGACACCAGTGGCAGCCGGAGTAGCCGATGGAAAGGAAGATCAGCTTGTGCTCCGTCCGCGCCTTCGCGAACGCACCGTCGCCCCACACCTGCCAATGGACCGCATCCTTCGCGTGATCGCGGAGGTAGGCGCTCCCGGCGGCACTGGAAGAGAGAGCGCCGAGGAGCGAGAGGACGAGAAGGACGCGCTTCACCGACCTTCGGCAACAATGAGGCCGCGCACCTCCATTTCTCAAGTGCGATATCGTGCTCCTCAGTACCGGCACGAGGCTGGCAGATCGCGTAAGCGGAGGTGTGTACGTGAAACCAGTGGTTCGCTCTCTCTCAGTCGTTGTTGCTCTCCTGTTCCTGGCGAGCTGCGGCTCGGGCGGCGGCGCTCTTGGCGGCGGGTCCGTTTCGCTCGACGAAGAGTGGCAGCTCGGGAACCAGATGGCTGCGCAGATCGCGCAGCAGGTTCACATCGTCAACGATCCGCAGGCGCTCGCGTACCTCCGCGAAGTCGGGGAGCGGCTGCACGCGCAGACCCCCGTCGGCGTCGCGAGCCGGCCCTTCGAGTTCGAGATCGTCGACGATCCGGGAGTGAACGCGTTCAGCATCCCCGGCGGACACGTCTACGTGAACAGCGGCTTGATCGGAACCGCCGGCAAAGCCGATGAGTTAGCGGCCGTGCTGGCGCACGAGATCAGCCACATCACCGCGCGTCACGTGATCAAGCAGGCGGAGAAAGAACAGCAGATCAGCGTCATCGGCGCCATCCTCCTCGGGCAGAACCCCGGCGCGCTGCAGTCGCTCGTGGCGCAGGTCGTCGCGGGCGGCGCGGTCGCGCGCTTCAGCCGCGCCGACGAGAAGCAGGCTGACGACATGGGCCTCGATCTCATGACGAAAGCCGGCTTCGACCCGCACGGCATGCTCGACTTCTTCCAGCGCCTCCTGGCCCTCGACAAGAGCGGCAACACCTCGGCCGCGCGCTTCTTCGCTGATCACCCAGGAACGCAGGACCGTATCGACGATATCAGCGGACGGATCAGCAAGATGAGCAAGACGTCCGGCGTCGTGGACGAACCGGAGTTCCAGGCGATCCGCGCGCGCTACCCGAACGCGGCACACTGATTGTGTAGGGGCCGGCTCTCAGCCGGCCCTCACCAGAGCTCTTCGATCGGAGCGTACACGCCGTCTTTGGCGAACGGCACGTACTCGAAGCCGCGATTGAGCGGGTCGTCGTGACGCACGGTGGTGTAGTCGATGCCGAGGGCCGAGTAGATCGTCGAGATCACATCCTCGGGGCGTACGTCGCGGTTCTGACTCCATCCATAGTCCGAGACGAGGCCGCCGGTCGAGTCGGTGGTGCCGATCGGCCGTCCGCCACGGATGCCTGCACCCGCGAAGGTGTATGTGATCCGCAGGTTGTGATCGCGCCCGCCCTGGTTGTTCAGCGCACCGACCGTGCGGCCGAACTCCGCCACGATGACGATGAGCGTCTCGTCGAGCAGCGACTTGCCGCTCGCCGAGCCGGGCATCGTGGAAAGATCGGTCATGAGCGAACCGAATGCCGGATCGAACTGCGCCGCCTGCGTGTAGAGCGACTGCGCCGCTGTCTTGTCGTAGATGCTGCTGTGATGGTCCCAGCCGCCGAGGGTCGCCTGAACGAATCGCGTCCCCTTCCCCGCCGCCACGAGATTGCGCGCCACGACGAGTGAGTCGCCGAAATCGGAGGCGCCGTAGCGGGTGTGCTCGTCGTTCGAAAAGCTGAAGAGCGCGTTGATGTTCGGCGCGTCCATCAGCGCTTTCGACTGATCGTAGAAATCGTTCATGTCGAGCGATTTCTTCGCGAGCGCGCCCGACGTCCGGTTCGTGTCGAGCAGATGGAGGAGGTTCCAGCGGTCGGAAAAGCGCGACGCGCCGTCGGGATGGCTCAGCGTCGCGAGGCCGGTGGCCTCGGTCGTCACGCCGAACGGCGCGTACTTCGCCGGCAGGTAGCCGGACAACGGGATCCCGCCGGAGTTGAGTGCGATGAATCCGGGGAGGACATCCGCCGGCGTGCGGCTCACCTGCGACTCGAGCGAGACGACGGCGCCGATGTGCGGTGCGATCGCGCCGGTAGCGCCGCCGGGATTGCGCGCGATCTGCGCCCACGTCTGCCCGAGTTGATGCACCGCCGCCCAGGCGAGACCCGGCCGCACCAGGACGAGCTTGTCGAGCTGCTCGGCCGTTTTCGGCATGAGGCCGCGCGGAAAGCGGATCGTGCCGCCGGCGAACGTGTCAGGCGTGAAGTCGGACGGCGTCCACGCACCTTCCTTCAGGTCCCACGTGTCGATGTTGCTCGGCGCGCCGGAGAGGAAGAGGAAGATGCAGTTCTTCGCCGTGTTGCGGAGCGAGACGCTCGGCGCGGCGGTCGCTCCGTACAGGAGCTTCGGCGAGATGACGTCGGCAAAGTACGACGCCACCAGTCCCGTTCCGGCGACCTTCAGAAAGCGGCGGCGCGAGAAGCCTTCCCCGAGAGGAATCCCCGAGCCGGCGCAGAGCGAGCATTCACGATCTTTAGTCAAAGAGGAACTCCAATTGGTTGATCAGCGCGTACTGCAGGTCTTCGGCGTGCTGATTGACGTTGCCGGAGTTGAGATAGTTGATCGCGAGAGCGCGCTCGGTTTGTGTCGGATACCGCGAGAGCGTCGCGAGGTAGATCTGGTCGGTGATCGAGCCGGGATCGGTCGTCGATGCGAGCACTTTCGAGACTGTCGAATTCGTCGTCGCGCGCTTCACGCGCGTCGTAACGAGGGTGTTGTTCAGAAGCGAGAGCGCCTGTGAGATCGACGAGTCGCTGCTGCGCGGCGTGTCGTCGCGGTTGCCGCGTCCGAAGGAGTCGAGGAAAGAGCCGAACTGATTGCGCGTCCCCGGCTCCACGGTGTCGGGAAGCTGCATCGCCTTCGTGACGGCGCCGAGCCCCGTGACGTTCATGCTGACGGGGACGTTCGTCGCCTTGATGACCGCGTCGAGCATCATCTCGGCCTGAATGCGGTGCGGGTAGTGGCGCGGGAAGAGCGTCGTCCACGCTTCGTTCCACGCCGTGGGCGCGTAGTAGGACGAGAGCTGATACGACGACGACGTGGCGATCGTTCGGAGGAACGTCCGGACGTTGTAGCCGCTCGCGATGAACGAGTCGGTGAGGTCCTCGAGCAGCTTCGGATTCGTCGGCTGCAGCGTCTGCCCCGCCGGCAGTTTGTTCGGGTCGAGGCGCGCCAGGTCGAACGCATTCGGCGGCTCGACGATCGCGATTCCAAACATCTCGCGCCAGAGGTAGTTCACCGTGGCGCGCGCGAACTGGCGGTCGGCGGTGAGCATGCGGCCATACGCGTCGCGATACGCCTCGCCGGCCCGCGGCGCCTCGCCGGTGAACATGTACGTCGGAGTCACCGACGTCGCGCCGTTGGGCAACGGCTGGCGTGGCGTCTTGTTGCCCGAGGTGGTGTTGAGCTGATACGTGCCCGTCGCCGTGTCGCTGACGATGTACTTCGTCAGGTTCGCCGTCGGGTTGTTCGGATCGGTGTACTTCTGCGGCTGCACGTGCGAGCGCGAGAAGAACGACGCCATCCCCCAGAAGTCGGAGCGGTTCTTCGTCCGCAGGTACTGGTTCACGAGCTCCAGGTGGCCGATGCCGTTGTGGCAGGAGAGGCAGAGCAGCGGCATGCCGAGGAAGCGCTCGCCGGTCTGCGCCGCGAGGTTGTCGTACGTGTCCTGGATCGGGCCGTTGTTCTGCAGCTGCCGGACGACGAAGTTCGCGTTGCCGGCGGTGTACGAATCGCCTTTGCCGGAGATGACCGTGCGCACGAGCTGGTCGTACGGCATGCCGCTCTTCCACGCGTCCTTGATGAATGCGTAGTAGGCGTCGCGGCCGGGATAGAACTCGCGGACGTTGTTCGAGACCGTGACGTTCTGCACCAGGTCGCCAAACCACATCGTCCAGCGGTCGACGAAGGCGTCAGAGGCGAGGAGCTCGTCGATCTTCCGCGCGCGCTTGTCGGGCGTCTTGTCGTTCACGAACGCGACGACCGTCGCGGAATCGGGGATCTGTCCGGTGAGGTCGAGGGAGATCCGGCGAAGGAACTCGGCGTCGGTCGAGAGCGTCGTCGGCTGGACGCCCGCGGTCTTCATCGCGTCGAACAGGTCGGAGTCGATGAAGTTCACGGTGGGGAGCGAGCTGCTGCCGCCGCCCGGCGCCACGGCGCGATGCTTGGAGCCGGTGACGAGCTCCGCGGTAACCGACGCCTGGTGGTACGCCGCCTCCTGCTGCACCCTCGGCGAGAGCAAAGGTAGGCGGCACAGGAACTTCCCGTCAGTCGCGAAGAGCAGCGCCGGCGCCAGGAGTGCCGGAAGGATGCGCGTCATGCGTCTCATGAGGGTTGGACGACGGTGTTACGCCCCCGTTTACGTGACAGTGTGAGGGCCGTCACATCCTGAGAAAAGTTCAGTCCAGGGGGATGCGGTCGATGTCGTGCAGCTTGCGGATGTCGACCGACAGGGTGCCGTCGGGTTTCGGCGGGTTGAAGATGCTC
>DASXIH010000423.1:0-8020 GCA_036498125.1 Thermoanaerobaculia bacterium | reverse complement strand
GTGGAATCTCGCTGTCTCCGAGTCCGTTGAGCGGTACCAGGCTCACGAACGACGTATTCGCCGGGATTGGGAAGGAGAGGTGCCAATCGATGTTCGCGATGTGAGTCTCGGAGACAGCGAGATTCCACGGCTTCGTCTCGCCGGCCCGGATGGTGGGGAGCGGAGTGAGGGTCGCGCGCAGATCGACAGGCGCGGCGGTCGCTGAGGTCGCGCAAAGCGCTGTAAACAGCGCGAAGATTGCCAGTTGGCGATTCATGCGTCCTCCTCAGTGCCTCGCCGCCCGGCGACGGGCGGGGGCGGTAACGGCATTGACCACGATGGTCGCTGCGGCGCTGTTGTTCGCGGTGTTCAGCTCTTCGGACGTCGTGGCGACGCTCGCCCGCGCCGTGATCGTTCCCGCTTCGGTGGCGCGGGCGGTGACGGTGAACGTCGCCGATGCGCCGCTGCCGAGCGTCGCGATCGGGCTCTGCGGCGAAGCGGAGAGCACGGTGAGGGATGGCGGCAGGTTCAATTGTACCGTCACATTCGACGCCGAGGCGGCCCCGATGTTCGTCGCTACGACGACGTAGGTGACGACGTTGCCCACGTTGAGTGTCGTAGGCGCCGCCTCGACCGCGATCGACAGATCGCTCGCCGGTTGCGCCGCTGTTACCGGCGTGTCGGCAGTCGCCGTGTTGTCCGGGGCAAACGCATCGACGTTGGCCGTCGACACCGTCGCGGTCGCATGGATCGGCGCCGTCGTTTCCGGCGCGATGGCGAGATCGACCAGCACGTTGAATTCCGCCAATGCGGGGAGATAGGTCCCGTGGCAGGTGACCTGAATATTGCTCGCGTTCGGCGTCAGACCGGTGCAGGTTCCAACGCTGCCCGGGAAGCTGCCGTCGACCACCGTGGTGTTCGGCGGAATCGGAAACGAGAGCTGCCAGTCGGTCGCCGTATCGGGACCCGCGTTGTAGACGCGGTAGACCCACGGCCAGGTCATGCCGGCGCGCGGGGCGGACGGCGGCGCGATTTGCGCCGCCAGGTTGACGTGCGATACGCCGGCGACCGTCGTGGCCACGGTGGCGGATGCCGATGGCGCGTCATAGGCGACGTTGGCGGCCTTCACCATCGTCTGTGCCGTGAGGACGGTGCCCGCTCCCGCGGCGACTTGCAGCGTGCGCGTCGCCGTCTGCGTGGCGCCGGCGCCGATCGTCGGGAACGTGCAGACCGAATCGTTGACGGTCCCGCACGTCGTGGCGGCCGCGGTGCCCGGGAGTGTCCAGTAGAGCTGCACGTTTTTCGCGTCGGCGTTGCCGGTGTTTTCGATCGTCGCCGTGTAGGTGAGGTCGTCGCTCGTGTGGACGGCGGCGGGTGCGGCGGTCATCGTCAGCTTCAGGCTGGACGGCGGCCACGCGATGATCGCGATCGATCCGTTCGCGATACTGGCGAAGTCGGGGACATTGTTCGAGGCGCGAGCGACCGCCTGCTCCGGCAGCGATCCCGGGCTCGCGTTCCACGGTAGGGTCGTTGGAAAGGTGAACGTTGCCGTACCTGGCGCGAACGAGTTGCTGCTGCACGAAGCGACGCAGTTCCATCCCGCGGGACCGGTCATCGGTCCATAAGAGAAGTTGGGCTGCGTGAAGAGCACCTCCGGGTTGAATGCCGTCCCCGGACCCTGGTTCGTGACAGTGATGGTGGTCAGGAAGGTGTCGCCGGGGTGCGCCGAGGCTGGCGCCGAGATCTCCACATGCAGGGCGGCCGGGTCGGTGACGGTGAGCGAACCCGACAGCGTCTTCGGCGATTGGATCGCTGACGTGCTCTCAATCGTTGCCGGAAATGTGATGACCGTTCCGGAAGGCGTCGTGGGATCGACGCGTACGAGAGCGCTGATGCTGCCGCGGAGCACGCCGAGGGCCGGCGCGGTGCAGATTAGATCCCCCTGTCCTCCTTTTGGCGGCTCGGTGCATGTGAGCCATTTGTCGGCGGAGTAGGTGGAGTAACTCGTTCCCGGCGGGACCGTGAGGGTCAGCTTGAAGTCAGATGCGGGGCTGGGTCCGTTGTTCAGGTAATTGGCCGTGACGACGATGGAGTTGCCGGGCGCCGTGAACGCTGGGGTATCGACGCTGGACAACTCGGGGTCCGACTGCCAGACGACGGCCGTGTTCGTGGACGCGCTGTTGTTCGCCGGGTTCGGATCGCCGGGGGAGGACGACGAGACGGTCACCGTTGTCGTCTCCACGGTGCCTCTGGACGTGCCGTCACGCGGCAGGCCCCAGGTTTCGGAGAAGGAGGCCGTCAGCGACCCCGGCGCCATGGTGGCGGCGGTGCAGCGGTAGTGTCCGTTCGTCGTTCCGCAACCGAAGCCAGGGACGAACACGTTGGAGAGGTAGGCATCGAAGTCGATCGTCACGTTCTGTGCGATCGACGGTCCGGCGTTCGTGAGGGTGAACTGGCCCGTGGCGGTGGCCACGCTGAACTGCGCGAGAGCGTCATAGACCGCCGTTGCCGGCATCGTCACCGTTACCGAAAGATCGGCGCTCTGCGCCATCACGGCCGGCGCGAGGGCGCAAACGAAGAGCAGGCGAACGAGTCGCATGTTCAGTGGCGCGCCGCGCGGCGGCGGGCGGGTTGCTGGGGAGTGTGGATCACGACGGTCGCCGTGGCGCTGTTGTTCGCGGTGTTCTGCTCCGGCGACGTCGTGGCGGCCGTCGAGGTCACCGTGGCCGTCCCCGCGGCCGTGGCGGTTGCGGTGACCGTGAACGTCGCCGAGGCACCGCTCGTCAGCAGGGGCATGGTGCATGTCACGGCCGGCGATCCGCTGCAGCCGGCCGACGCCGAAACGAACGCGAGGCCGGGCGGCAACGTCTGCTGGACCGATACGCTCGAAGCGTCGAGGTTTCCCGCATTCGTGACGCTCACCGTGAACGTGACGAGGTCGCCCACATTCGCGGATGTGGGAGCGTTTGCGGAGGCAGACAAGTCCGCGGACGCGGGCGGCGGAGTACTACTGACGATCGTCGTCACCGAGGTCGTTGGAATGTTGTTCAAGAAATTCGCGCCCACGACGATGGCATCGGCGTAGACCGAGGTGCCGGGTGCTTCGTAGATTTGCGTAGTGGCCGTCACCGTCTGCGTGGCGCCCGCGGCAATCGTCGGGAATGTGCAGTGGGGGAGGGGCACACTTCCGCAACTCGCCGCCAGCACGTTTCCCGGCAAATACAACCAGAGCTCGACGTTCTTCGCGTCCACGCTGCCGTTATTCGCGATTCGTGCGGTGTACGTTAGTGTGCCGCCGGTCGCCACGCTGTCGGACGAGGCGGTGAACTGCAGCGACACCGGCGTCAAAGCCCCTGGCGCGATCGTGGTGGTGCTCGTCGCGACGTTGTCCGAGTCGTCCGGATCGACGACGGTCGTTACGGTCGCTGTCTGGGTGCGCGTTCCCGACGTGGAACTGACCGCGGTTCGTGTCGTGAACGTGATCGTCGCCGTTCCGGGCGCGAATGAGGGGGTTTGGCAGGTGAAGACGGCGCAGCCCCAGCCTGCGGGCTCGCTCGTGAAGTCGCTGACGCCCGTCAGCGTCAGCTCGACGTTCAGCGCTTTGCCCGGCCCCATGTTGGTGACGGTCACGGTATTCGAGTAACTGTTGCCCGGTATGACTGTCGATGGCGACGAGAGGGTCACCTTCAGATTGGCGGGCGCAGCGACCGTGAGCGAGCCAGTGGTGGTCTGCGGCGGCTTGGTCGAATCCGAGGCGGTGAGCGTCGCCGGTATCGTGATCACCGTTCCCGGCGTCGCCGCCGGATCGACGCGGAGATTCACTTCCACGTCGTCGTCCGGGTACGCGAGGCTCGACGCGGTGCAGACGAGGTCTCCGTGGCCACCCTTTGGCGGCTCCGTGCATTTCAGAACGTTGGAGCTGGCGGAGTAGCTTTCGTACGTCGCGCCCGCCGGAACGGTGATCGTGAGCTTGACGTCAGTGGCCATGCTCGGGCCCGGACTGAAGTAATGGGCGTCCACTGCGACCAAGCTACCTGCGAGAGCCAGCGACGGAACCGACAGTTGGCGGAGCGTCAGATTCGACTGCCAGAGGACCGTTGTCTTCGCCGAGGCGCTGTTGTTCGTGGTGTCGGGATCCCTCGAGAGAGAGGTCGCGGCGGCCGTCGTCGTCTCCGGAGTCCCGTTCGCCGCAGCCGGCCAGGTGGCGGTGAGGGTGCCGGTTGCTGAGCCTGGAGCCATGGAGGCCGTCGTGCAAGTGTAGTGGGATCCATCCCATCCGCAAATGAAGCCGGGGAGGGTTGCGCTAGACACTCCGTCGAGGTTCACCGTAACGAGCTGCGCCGGCCACGGCCCGGCGTTCGTGACCGTGATTTGTCCCGATGCTGTCGTGGTGCCGCCCTGGTCGACGGCCGTCGACGGCATCGTGACGACCGTCGAAAGATCGGCGGGTTGCGCCGGATCGGGGATGACCTGAAGCGTCGTGTAGGCGGCGGTAGTTCCGAAGGTCTGGCTGTTATTCCCCCATTGCAAGCGTCCACCGGTACTGTTGGTTCCCAGTTGGTCCGGTATGAACGTCACCGTCGCAGTCAGGACGCCTCCGGCGGCGAGCGGCGGCGCGGTGCATTGAACCGGTTCCGTTTGCGTGCATGACGCGAACGTCGACGTCATGTTCGACAGGCTTCCAGGGAAACCGATCTGGAGCTCGACGTAGGTCGTGCTGTCCGGACCTTCGTTCGTCACCGTGTAGGTATTGGTCACGGGTTGGCCCAGGATGTCGGTGGTCTTGTCGGTGACGACGGACAGATTCAGTTCCGCGTGCGGCAGTGCGACGATCGCCGTCGTCCCGCTCACGACGTTGTCTGAATAGTCGGCGTCGCTGACCGAATAGACCTCCGCCTGTTCTCGGACCGAGGTCAGCGTGGTGCTCGCCGACGTGCTCGCCGAAATCGTGAACGTCGCCGTGCCGGGTGCGAACGAGCCGGTCGTGCACGATCCCAAGACGCACCGCCAGCCGGCCGGACCTGTGATCGCGCTCCACGAAACGAGTCCCTGCCGAGCGATGTCGAGCTCCGTGAAACCGGCCGATATCGGCCCGTCGTTTGTAACGGTGAACGTGATCAGGAAGGTATCCCCTGCCATTGCCGAAGCCGGCGCGGACATGCCGATCCGCAGGTTCGTGGCCGGAACGACCGTCGTCGATCCGCTGGTGGTCTGCGTCGGCTTGACGGCGTTCGAGGAGGTGAGCGTCGCCGACAGCGTGATCACCGTTCCGGGCACCGCGGCCGGATCGACCTGGAGGTCGGCCTCGACGTAGCCGGTGACGATGCCGAGGCTCGAGGCGGTGCAGATGAGGTCTCCGTGTCCGTCTTTGGGAGGCTCCGTGCAGGTGAACGGCGACTGCGCCTGGTACCCCTCGTAAAGGAAACCGGGTGGGACCGAGATCGTCAGCTTGACGTCGGCCGCTGCACTGACACCCGAGTTTTCGTAGTAGACGTCGACCGCGAGAGGCGAACCGGGCGCGAGGTGCGAAGACATCGCGAGGCCATCGAGCGTCAGGTTCGCCTGCGCCAGCGCGGCCGACGCGAGCGAGGACACGAAGAGTAGAGGAAGGAGACGCAGAGCTCGCTGGAACATGGGACCGTGAACGCGAACAGGGGTGTACCATGTACAAAATCCCACCGAGAGAAAATTGAAAAAGACCCGGAGCGATCGTGACGTTTCCTCGACGCAGCGCAGACTCGCGTCCGTCCTCGTCGCGCATGGAAGCATCGGCTTCCTGATCCTCGCCACGGTGACGTTCATGCGCGCCGACGCCACCCGCGCCACGCTGCGCGCCCTCGGGCCGTCGGGCTACCTCCTCATCGTCATCTTCGCGGCGTTTGCACTGGCGCTCTCGCTCCTCAAGTTCAAGCTCACCGACAGCATCTTCGTGGCGTTCGGCCTCACCGCCGTGACGACGATGCTCCCGCTCCTCGGCCCCATCCTCTCCGCCTGGATCGCCGTCACCGCCTCGGCCACCTCGCGGCTCCTCGGCATCCGCCAGATCGGGCCGAACAAGTCGATCGATCCGGCGATGGACGCCCTCCGCGCATTCGCACAGTTCGCGACCTACGGCGTGCCGACGCTGTTCGCCGGCGCGGTGTACGAGAAGCTCGGCGGGTCGACTCCGCTGCGGCTCGCGACGTGGACGAACGCCGGGCGGATCGCGATCACCGGCGTGGCGCTCCTCATCGCGAACCACATCGTGATGAAGCAGGTCGAGGCGGCGCAACGCTACACGCTGCCCGAGATGCTGAAGGTGTCGCTCGTCGACGGCGCCGTCTACCTGACGACGCTGCCGTACGCGATCTTCACCGCGCTCTCGTACCCCTCCCTCGGCGCCGGCGCGATCGCGGTGTGGGCGTTCACCGGCGTCCTGCTCGACTACATCACGCGCAATCTCGCGACGACGCGCGCGGCGCGCGACCGCCTCGTGCAGCAACTCGCCTCGGTCAGTAACGTCGGCAAGACGATCTCGCTCCGCTTCACGACCGACGAGCTCCTCGACGAGATTTACAAGGCGTGCGAGAAGGTCGTCGCGCTGCAGTTCTTCTCCATCGCCCTGTACGACGAAGAATCCGACGAGCTGGCGTGCGAGCTCGACGTGCGCGAAGGGGAGCGGCTTCCGAAGTTCCGCGTGAAGATGGGGCCGGGACTCAACGCCTGGGTCGTGCGGCACCGCGAGGTGCTCAACCTCGCGAGCAGCAGCGAAGAGGCGCGGTTCGGGATCGTGTCGTACGACGACGGCAAGCCGACCGAGTCGTGGCTCGGCGTTCCGATGATCGCGCGCGAGCGCGTCGTCGGCGTCATTTCGTTGCAGAGCTATCGCCGCCGCGCGTTCTCGCGCGACGACGAGATCGTCCTGACCACGATCGCGAACCAGGCGGCCGTCGCGCTCGACGACGCGCGCCTCTACCGCGAGCTCGAGCAGCTGACGTCCGACCTCGAGGAGCGCGTGCTCGACCGCACGAACGAGCTCGTCGAAACGAACGTGCGGCTGCAGGCGGCCGACCGTTCGAAGAACCAGTTCCTGGCGAACATGTCGCACGAGCTGCGCACGCCGCTCAACTCGATCATCGGGTTCTCGGCCGTCCTCCTGACGGCCGCCGAGAAGCACCTCCCGGCGAGGCTCTACAAGTTCATCGAGAACATCCACATCGCCGGCAACCACCTGCTCGACCTGATCAACGACATCCTCGACCTCTCGAAGATCGAGGCGGGACGCCTCGGTCTGCAGCCGGCGGAGTTCGACGTGCGGCAGACCGTCACGTCGATCGAGCGCGTCGTCAAAGGCATCTGCGCCGAGGCGGATGTGACGCTGCTGACGAACGTGGAGGAGGCCGTGCCGCAGGTGTTCCTCGACGAAGGCCGCACCAAGCAGATCCTCCTCAACCTGATCTCGAACGCGGTGAAGTTCTCGCCGAAGAAGAGCTTCGTACGCCTCGACGTCGGATTCGTTCCCGCCGACAGCTCACCGCTGCACACTCCCGCCATCCGCCTCACCGTCGCCGACCAGGGCATCGGCATGCCAGCCGAGGAGCTGCCGAAGATTTTCGATCAGTTCTATCAGGTCGAGAACGGCGTCATCCGCCGCAAAGGCACCGGCCTCGGACTCTCCCTCACCCGCGGCTTCGTCGAACTCCACGGCGGTGGGATCGAGGTGGAATCAGCGGTGGGACTAGGCTCCACGTTCCGGGTGACGCTGCCGGTGGATTGCCGGAGCATCGCGCGCGAGCCATCCCTCGTGTAGCGCAGGCTTCCAGCCTGCGCCCCGGAACCGCCACCCAGGGCGCAGGCTGGGGAAGCCTGCGCTACACAAGAGTCAGTGACGCGCGGCGCGCCGGCGACTTGGGGTGCCGACTTCGAAGGTCGCCCTCGCCTGGTTATCCGCCGGAGTGTCGTCGTTCGTGGCGCTGGTGGTCGCGGTCGCGGTGACGGTTCCAACCGACTCGGGGGCCAGCACGACGACGGTGAACGTGCGCGATTCTCCCGAGACGAGTGT
>DASXIH010000422.1:0-3424 GCA_036498125.1 Thermoanaerobaculia bacterium | reverse complement strand
TCTACCCACGTATCATCGGACAGACCTCGCATGCCCTCTCCTGGACGCAGGTGAAGGAGATGTCGGATGCCGGGGTCGACGTCGAGAGCCACTCGTTCTCGCACCCCTTCCTGACCAAGCGGCGCCACGCGGCGCTGGTCGACCGCGACTATTACCAGTGGCTCGATCGGGAACTGGAAGGCTCGAAGAAGATGATCGAGCGCGAGACGGGGCGTACGGTCTCGTTCCTCGCCTATCCGTACGGCGACTATGACCACTACCTCGTCGCCGCGTGCGCGCGCGCCGGCTATGCCGCGGCGCTCACCTGCGACTACGGCCGCGTCCGCAAAGCGAGCGATCCGCTCCGCATGAAGCGCTTCGTCATCGACAAGCGGATGGATTTCGCCGCTTTCCGCCGCTACCTCGGCGCCGGCTCGATGCGGGTGCAGGACGTCACGCCGATGCCGAATCAGGTGTTCGAGCCGGCGCAGCCGATCGTCATCTCCGCGAAGCTCCCGAATCACGAGACGCTCGACCCGAAGTCGATCGGCATGGCGCTGATCACGCCGGGAAAAGCGAACCCATTCTCCTACGACGCCCAGAACGGCTCGATCTCGATGATCCTCGGCGACGCATTCGAGTCGCTCAAGGGGAAGTCGCTCCGGGCGCTCATCTGGGCGACCGACAAGGCGGGCAAGCGGCTCGAGGCGACCTGGGTGTTCCACGTCCCCGAGCAGCAACTTCCGGTGAATCCGCCGCCTGTCGCACAGCCGTCGAGCCTCGCTCCGGCCGGCGTCATCGCCGGCGGGTCGTCGGGCGCGAAGTCGTCACCGCGGTAGTTTGATCGACGGCTTCTCTTCGCGCTCGCGATAGAGGATGACGATCTTGCCGACGCTGCCCGCGACCGCGGCATCGGTCGCCGCTGCGAGGCTCTCCGCGATCGAGCGGCGCTCGGCGGAGTCGTCGCTCTCGATCCGCACTTTGATCAGCTCGTGCGAGAGGAGCGACTTCTTCGTCTCCTCGATCACAGTGTCCTTCAGGCGGCCGCGGCCGACGCGCACGACGGGCGCGAGCGAGTGCCCGAGACCCTTCAGGAACTGCCGCTGTTTCGACGTCAGTGTTGCCGCCATCGCTAGTGAGCCTGCTTCGCGCGCGCCACGAACTTTTCCGGCTCCTCGAAGCCGGTGAGCCGCAGGTCGCGCAGTTCGTTGCCGTGCGAGTCGAGGAAGACGACGGTCGGGACGCCGACGATGGAGTATTGCTTCGTCAGCGCCTTTGTCTTCGGGTCGTCCGGCAGCGTGAGATCGGCCTTCACGCGGCGAAAGCGCTTCAGCTCCGCGGCGACGCCCTTGTCGCTGAACGTCTTGGCGTCGAGCTCCTTACACGGGATGCACCAGTCGGCGTAGAAGTCGATGACCGCCGGCTCCGACGCCGCAACGCTGTGCATCGAGGCCTGGTCGTAATGCTGCCACGTCAGCTCCGAGCCGCCGGTGTTGTGCGGAATCGCAAAGATGATGAACGCGACGCCGCCGGCGAGGAGGGCGGCAGCGCACGCCATCTGGAGCGTCCTTGCCTGTGCCGAACGCGTGGCCATCAGGAGGAGGAACACGGCGCCGATGAGGAGACTCGCAGCCACGCCATAGTGGAACCACGTGTCGCCGATCAGCGGCCGGAGGAAGTAGACGGCCATCGCGACGAGGACGAAGCCCATCGACTTCTTCACATGCACCATCCACTCGCCGGGGCGCGGGAGGGCGTTGAGCATGACGAGGTACGGGAAGCCGAGGCCGAGCGCGAGGGCGGCAAACATCACGAAGCCGATGATCGGCTTTCCGATACTCGCCACGAGCGTGATGAGCGAGACGACCACGGGGCCGACGCACGGCGCCGCGACGATGCCGACGAGGAGTCCCATCGTCATCGCCCCTGCGAGTCCCGCGCGCCCCATTGCCTTGTTCGCGATGAACTGCGGGACGCCGATGTCGAACGCGCCGAACATCGACGACGCGAGGACGAGCATCAGCGCCGCGAACCCGATCTGTACGGCCGGCTGCTGGAGCCACGCGCCGAACATCTTTCCGCCGAGCGACGCGACGACGCCGAGGGACGAGTACATGATCACGATGCCGAGGACGTAGAGCCCTGCGAGCGCGAAACGGCGCGAACGGCGGCCGTCGCTCTGCATCGCGAAAAAGCCCATCGTGATCGGGATCATCGGGAAGACGCACGGCGTCAGGTTCAACGCAAGGCCGCCGACGAAGATGATGAGGAGCGTGAGCGGAAGACCGCTCGTAGCGAACGCGTTCGCCAGCCGGTCGCCTTTCGGCGCATTCGCCAAAGACGTGAAACTCGCCGGATTCTGTGTGGCGCCGGCAATCTTGCCGGCGGGAGCCACACCAAACTCCGCGTCGACCGTCTTCGGCGGCAGGCACACCTTGTCGTTGCACGACTGGTATCGCAGCGACGCCTTGATCTTGTCGCCCTTCACCTTCGCGGTGAACGGGATCTGAATCGTCCCCTCGTAGACGGCGATTTGCTGATTGCCGCTGAACGAGAACGACTTCAGCTCATGCGCCGGATACTTCGCGTCGATCAGCTCCGCGGTGGCGGGATCGAACGACAGGACCGTCGGGATTGCGAACGAGTCGAGCGGCTTGGCGGAGTTGATGTGCCACGGCGACGGGATCGTCACCGTCGCGACGCCGGTCACCTGGTCGCCGGAGGTCTTGCTGAACGAGCCGGCCAGTTTGATGGCCGGCGGGACGACCTGATCGCCGAATTGCGCGAATAGAGTGGTCGCCGAGAGGGAGAGAAGAAGGAAAAAGCGAAGTCGCATCAGCTACTTTTTCTGCAGCTGCTGCTGGACGACCTGCAGCATCTGGTCGGCGTTGTCTTTCATCGGCGAGCTCGGGAAGCGGGTCTTGAACTGCCGGAGCTCGTTCGCGGCCGCCATGAGGTTTCCCTGCTGCCAGTACATCTGCGCCTGGAGCAGGCGCCCGCGCTCGTACGCCTCCCCTTTGGTCTGCACTTTCGAGAAGTTGTTGAGCGTCGAGGTGGCGTCAGCGAAGCGGTTCTGGAGTGCCTGCGAAACGGCGAGCTCGTAGTAGGAGCGATCGCGGATGTCGACCGGCGCCTTCGAGTCGCTCGTGAGCTTCTTGAAGCGCGACTCCGCCTGGTTGAATGCGAAGTGCTGCGTGTACTCGAGCGCGAGGTCGAAGCGCTTCTTGTAGTCGTTCGCGAAGGTGTCTTCGCTTGCGGCGCGCTTCTGGAAGTCGCGGTACCGCGCCTGGGTGCTCTCCACCTCCGTCACGAACTCCTTCGCCGGCGCGTAGCCGCGAAGGACGCCGGCAACGGTGTCGTCCGGAGCGAGGATCAGGAAGGTCGGGAGGGAGTTGACGTTGAACTTCTGCGCGAACCGGGTGCCGTCGCCGCCGTCTTCGGTGTT
>DASXIH010000421.1:0-3729 GCA_036498125.1 Thermoanaerobaculia bacterium | reverse complement strand
CGGTGGTTTCGCGTCGGTATTCAACTCGCTCGGAAGATGAATGCCGGTGAACAGAAGGGGCAGCGCGAGGGCGCAATCGCCGAGCGGCGGGTTGTACCGATAGAACGAGACGACGCCCTGCGTCAGTTTCAGGTAGCCGGCGGCGATGTGCGCCGGCTCGTCATCGGTGGCGCTGTCGCCCCGCATGCTCGCAAGCGCCAGCACGAGCTGGAGCAGCAGCAGCGGCGCGAGCAGGAACCACAGATTGCGCTTCAGAATGCGATCACTTCGCGTCGCTCTTCACCGGCACGCGCTTCCAGAAGCCGTCTTCTTCCTTCCAGTTGTAGCGCGGCTTGCCTTCGATCTTGTGGATCGTCGTGTCGCTCATCTCGAGCTTGTCGCCATCCGACTTGAGGAAGAAGTCGACGTCGATGACGCGGCCGTTGGGGTCTTTCATGTCCACGCACGCGAAGTAGGTGTCCGCGCTGAGCTTCGAGAGGCGCTCGGTGTGCACGTGATCGAGCTTGAGGTCCCAGGTCTTCTTCAGCTCGGGATCTTCGACCTTGAAGACGCCGTGGTTCGCCTTCGACTTCTCGGCGATGTCTTCCTTGATTCGCTTCTCGAGGTCGGTCGCCGAGAAGTCCTTCGCCTTGGTGCCGTTCGGATGCTCGGGATGCTCCTGCGCGACGGCAGTCAGCGCGAGAAGCGACACGACGGCGAACGCGATCGACAGTTTGCGTTTCATGGGAACCTCCCTATTGATTCTCACACACGTCACGGCTTTCGTGTCGCCGTCACGACGATCGGGAGTCCGACGAAGAAGATGTGGCCGACGAGCTGCACCCACCACCGCGGCGTGATGGAGGGCGGCCGGTGCAAGAGCAGCGGGATGACTCCCAACGACATGACGACCCAGATGAACGGGCCGTAGACGATCGCGAAGCTCCAGGGCGGACGCCAGAAACGCATGACTCCGAAGATGAAGACAGCCGACCAGAAGTAGGCGACCGCGAAGTGCATCAGCAGACCGATGAGCGTCGTCCGCATTCCGCCGCCGATCGCCGTGGGGCCGAGAAGCACCGCGGCGACGCCTTGCCAGACGCGCGTCGCCGACTTGTTCACGATGAGACTCTGGGCGGTCGCGAAGAGACCGTCGCAGACGCCGATCACCAGCCCGGTGACCAGGAGTCGATTCGCCGCTGATGTCATTTGGCGCGATCGTAGCGCCGGCCCCGTCTCGCGGGCGGCGAACATCGTGAAAACACGTCAAACCACCGCCTTCACGATTCGTCCGCCGCGTCCGACGCGCAGACCGTCGTCGCGGCCCGCGAAGTAGCGGCGATTGATCTCCTCGCCGCCCCAGTCGAGATGCGACGCGAAGCCGGCCCGTCGCAGCAGGTCATTCATCTCATCGGGCATGAAGAACGTCTTCCACGGCTCGCCTGCCTGCGCGACGCGTTTGGCCATTCTTCGCACCACGAAGCGCTCGGCGATGTTCAGCGCGTCGCCCGACACCCCGTAATCGAACACGATCGTCGTTCCGGCGGGCAGCCGCGCGACCGATGCGAGCGTCGCCTCGATCGCCGGAAGCTCGAGATACGGCACGACGCCGAGCCACGAGAACACCGCGGGCGAGTTGCAATCGAAGGTGCTCGTTGCCAGCGCGTCTTCGAGCGAGGTGACCGAGAGGTCCGCCGCGACGAAGGTCAAATTCGATGGAACGGGAATGCCCCCTTCGTCGAGCCGCTGCCGCTTCCCGCGCTGTGTCGACGGATGGTCGACCTCGAAGACGCGCAGCCCCGGAAACGGATTGCGATACGCGAAGGTGTCGTACCCCGCGCCAACGATCACACACTGCGACACGCCTCGCGCCACCGCCGCCGCAACCTCGTCCTCGGCGATCCGGCTTCGCACGACGAGGAACGCCCGCAGGTAGCGAGCGACCGGCGAGGTGTCGAGATGCTTCGGGTCTTCGCGGATCCGCTCCGCGACCTCCGGCTCCAGAATCCGCAACGCCAGCGGATCGCTGAACACCAGCGGCGCATCGAGCAGCTGGTGAACCGCCCGCCGCGCCGCCACCCGTTCCGCCGTACGACTTCCGACTCCTTCTCGCATCTCTGGCCGGAGATTCTAGAATCGTACGATGCTCGAAGAGTGGGCCGCGCTGCCTGACAGGCTCGAACGGGTGAGCGAACGAGAAACGGTGCACCACCTTCTCGAAGCGAATCTCGTCGCGTCGAACATGATTCTCGCCGCCCTCGGCACCGACGGCTACGAGTTCGACTGGTCGTGGCTCGTTCCCGACGAACAGTGGGTGAAGCGGCTCGGTTACGGCGACGTCGCGGTGGAACCGGCCATCGAGCTCTTTCGTGCTCTCACGAAGTACTTCTCCGCGTTGCTCGGCCGAGACCCGAGCCTGCTGCAGCGAACGATCCGCCTCCGGAACTCCGGCGACAGCGAGCCCTACGTGATCACCGTGGCGGAAATCCTCGCCCGCGAGGTCGAGCACGCGCGGGAGCATCTGTCGTTACGCGATTGAAGAAAACGCCTTCAACGCGGCGATCCATGCGGCAATCAGGATGACGGCGCGCAGGTAGTTGAGCGCCACCCATCGCCGAACGCGCGGCGCGACGCCGGCCGGCGGCGCTGCCGCGGTTTTCGCGAACGAGATCAACTCCGGGACGAAGTACGCGAACGTCACCACCATGATGAAGACGCTCGCTCCTGATGCCGCAATCCACCAGCCGCGCATGAGCTCGTGGCTCATCAGGGCGACGACGAGGTTGACGAGCGAGATCAGCGCCGTATGCGCTTTGTCCAGAATGGCGAGCCGGCCCACCGACGCTCGGACGCGTAGTAAGCGCGGCGCATCGAAACGTACCCGTCCCACATCGCCTCCATCGCACCGGTATAGCGATTGGCATCTCCGGTGAGGATTGCGTCCGCGGCGAGCATGCCGCCGTGCAGCGCCGCGGCGATGCCGTGCGAGGAGAGCGGATCGAGGGAGAGCGCGGCGTCGCCGATGGCCATCCAGCCGTTGCCGGCGAAGCGGTCGAGGCGGGCACTCCCGGCGTCGACAGTGCGCGGCGGTGCGTTGAAGCGATAGGAGTGGTTGTCGATGCGCGTGCGCGTGTGCACCGGCGGCGCGAAGGTCGACGTGCGGGCGTCGGTCACGAACATCGCGGCGAGGCGGTTGGACGGGAGCGTCGCCGTGTACCACCACCCGCCCTCGGCCGCCTCGACGAGCGTGAACGAGTCGCGATCGGGCGAATCCGATTCCAGGAACGCCACGACGGCGACGAGCGGATCGTCGATGATGCGCCGCGCGCCGAGCATGCGCGCGATGCGGCTGGCGCGGCCGGTGGCGTCGATGACGAAGTTCGCTTCGATGCCGCAGCTCAAGCGCCACCGGTCTCCAGCGCGATGCAGCGCGGTGACGCTCGTACCGGTGATCCGCTCCGCGCCGGCGTCGCACGCGCGGTCGTTCAGGCGCTTCTCGAAGAGACGGCGGTCGAGGTGCCAGCCGTGGCCGTATGGCGAGAAGATGAACGGCATCTCGGCGAGCTCGTCGCTGCCCCAGACGGAACGGTTGCCGTGACACGGCAGATGGCCGTCGCGCGCGAGATCGTCCCAGACGCCAAGGCGCTCGAGGAGCGGCTTCGCGGCAGGGGAGAGGCTCTCGCCGGGCTTGTCGCCGCGATCGTCGCCCCGTTCGACGACGATCGTGCGCGCTCCGCCGCGCGCGAGAAG
>DASXIH010000420.1:0-3742 GCA_036498125.1 Thermoanaerobaculia bacterium | reverse complement strand
CGACGAAGCGCGGGCGTCGGCGCAGAAGATGATCGACGCCATCCGCGGCGAGGTCCGCTCCGTCAAGCTGATCGACGATACGAAGCAGCAGAAGATGGTCTGGGGCGTTCGCGAGTCAGGCCTTGGCGCCACCGCCTTCCGGCCAGGCACTCCGCGGACATGGGAAGGTTGGGAGGACTCGGCCGTTGCGCCGGAGAAGCTTGGCGGGTATCTCCGCGATCTCCGCAAGCTGCTGAACAAGTACGACTACGTCGGCGATCTCTACGGTCACTTCGGCCAGGGATGCGTCCACACTCGCAACAACTTCGATCTCGAGTCTCCGAAGGGGATCGCGAAGTACCGTTCCTACATCGACGAGGCGGCCGACCTCGTCGTCTCGTACGGCGGTTCGCTCTCCGGTGAGCACGGCGACGGCCAGTCGCGCGCCGAGCTGCTGCCGAAGATGTTCGGCGAGCAGCTGGTCGGCGCCTTCCGCGAGTTCAAGTCGCTCTGGGATCCGGAGTGGAAGATGAATCCCGGCAAAGTGGTCACGCCCTACCACCCGGTCGAGAACCTGCGCCTCGGCGCCAACTTCCGCCCGTGGGCGCCTGCGACGCACTTCCAGTTCCCCGAAGACGAAGGACGCATCGAGCGCGCGGTTCTGCGGTGCGTCGGCGTCGGGAAGTGCCGGCGGATGGAGGCGGGGACGATGTGCCCGAGCTTCATGGTGACGCGCGAGGAGGAGCACTCGACGCGCGGCCGTGCGCGGCTGCTCTTCGAGATGTTCCAGGGCGAAGCAATCCCCGACAACTGGAAGAACGAGGCGGTCAAAGAGGCGCTCGACCTCTGCCTGGCGTGCAAGGGATGCAAGGGCGAGTGCCCAGTCAACGTCGACATGGCGACGTACAAGTCAGAGTTCCTTTCGCACTACTACGAGCGCCGGCTGCGCCCGCTCAGCGCCTACACGATGGGCTGGATCCACCGCTGGTCGCGCCTAGCCGAGCTCGCGCCGCGGCTCGCCAATCTCACGATGCCGCTGCTCAAAGGTCTGACCGGCATCGCGAAAGAGCGAAAGATGCCGAAGTACGCCCGCAAGACGTTCCGGCAGATGTTCCGCGAAAGCACCTCCGAGCCGAATCGCCGCGTAGTGCTGTGGCCGGATACATTCAACAATCACTTCCATCCGGATACAGCGTTAGCCGCGGCCGAGGTGCTCGAAGCCGCCGGCTATCACGTGACGATCCCGCGGAAGCGGCTCTGCTGCGGACGTCCGCTGTACGACTGGGGCTTTCTGAAGGCCGCGAAGAAGCTGCTGCGTGAGATCCTCTATACGCTCGGTCCCGAGATCGACGAAGGCGTCGCCGTCATCGGTCTCGAGCCGAGCTGCGTCTCCGTCTTTCGCGATGAGCTCGTGAACCTCTTCCCGAACGATCCGCGGGCGAAGAAGCTCTCGAAGCTCGCGATGACGCTGAGCGAGTTCATCGAGCGTGAAGGCGACCGGTTCCAGATTCCGCACCTCGAAGGCAAAGCACTCGTCCAGGCGCACTGTCACCACGCCGCGATCCTCGGGTTCGGCGACGAAGAGAAGGTCTTGAAGCGTCTCGGCCTCGACGTCCACCGTCCCGACTCCGGCTGCTGTGGTATGGCCGGCGCATTCGGGTTCGAAGAGAAGAACTACCAGGTCTCCACCCGCCTCGGCGAGCGTGTGCTGATCCCCGAGGTGCGAGCGGCGACGCCCGACACCCTCATCGTCGCCGACGGCTTCTCCTGTCGCGAGCAGATCCACCAGATGACCGGCCGCGAGACGTTGCATCTCGCCCAGGTCCTCCGGCGCGCAATGCGCGATCAGCGCGGCAAGTAGAAGGTTCCGAGGATCGCGCCATAGACGGCGTGCGCGACGATCGTCACGACCGGCGTCAGGCGGCCGTAGTTCATCGTCAGAAATCCCGGCGGCTCGAGAAGCCGCGTCGGCTCGGGACCGCGGAAGTCGGAGACCATGCGCGGATGGATGCCGGGAAGCACCGGGAGCAGCACCACGACGACGAAGATCCCCTGGACCACGCCGATGGTCGCCCCGAACCACCAGGTCGGCTGCAGGTGCTCGAAGAAGAGCGCGTACGCGATCGCGAAGATCCAGCCGTTCACGAGGTGTATCACGACGCCGATGAACTTGGCGCGGTCACGGTTCGGCGTGAACATCGTGCCGAGGATGAACGGGATGTCGATGCGCGTGAGGCCGAGCGACTGACCGGCTACGGTCAAGGTCGTCAGCACGATGGTGGCCGCAAAGCCCCAAAGAAGAATCGACTCCAGATTCAGCACGTTACTTGCTCGCCCAACCAATCATGAAGGAAGAAGTCGTCGTCGTCACGGGCGCATCCGCTGGAGTTGGCCGCGCGGTCGCGCGCGCATTTGGAAAACGTCGCGCAAAGATCGGGCTCATCGCACGCGGTGTCGACGGGCTCGAGGCTGCCAAGCAGGAGATCGAGTCGTATGGCGGCAAGGCAATCATCCTCCCTCTCGATGTAAGCGATCACGATGCCGTCGATGCCGCCGCCTCGCGCGTCGAGGAGGCGTTCGGTCCGATCGACATCTGGATCAACAATGCGATGCTCTCCGTCTACTCGCCGGTCATCGAGATGCAGCCGGACGAGTTCCGCCGCGTCACCGAGGTCACCTACCTCGGCTATGTCTGGGGGACGCTCGCGGCGCTGCGGCGGATGAAGCCGCGCGACCACGGCGTGATCGTGCTGGTCGGATCGGCGCTCGCGTATCGCGGCATTCCGCTGCAGTCGGCGTACTGCGCGGCGAAGCACGCCATCCAGGGTTTGCACGACTCGCTTCGCTCCGAGCTGATTCACGATGGCAGCAACGTCCGGACAGTCATGGTCCAGATGCCGGCGCTGAACACGCCGCAGTTCGGCTGGGTGAAGTCGCGGTTGCCGAGGAAAGCCAAGCCGCTCGGAACGATTTTCCAGCCCGAGGTCGCCGCGGAGGCGATCGTGTGGGCGGCGTATAGCGGCAGGCGGGAGATCAATGTCGGCTGGCCGACGACTCAGGCTGTGGTCGGTAATAATTTCTTCCCCGGTGCCGGCGACTGGTATCTGGCGCGGAACGCCTATGACGGCGCGATGACGGATGAGGCGGAGGATCCGAATCGCCCCAACAACTTGTGGCAGCCGGTGCCGGGCGACCACGGGGCTCACGGGCGGTTCGACGACTCCGCGACGCCGGTCAGCATCGAGCTGGAGCTGAATAAGCGACGAAATTGGGTGCTCGGCGCCGCAGCTCTCATCGGCGGCCTGGCACTCGTCGCTGCCGCCAGAAAATAACCAATCGAACTCACTCACTGAGGGCCGAGGAGAGATCCTCGGCCCTTGGCACGTGAGGGGGGCGGGGACTAGATGTTCCCGCGGCCTTCGAACGGGTTCGCCCGTTCGTTGTCGCCTTGGCGCTCGTTGCTGCGCGGGCGCTCATTATTGCGCGACTCGAAACCGCTGCGCTCGGTGTTGATCTGGCGCTCGAAAACCTGCTCGTCGGTACGAGCGACATCGCTTCCGATACTTCCGCCCTGATTCGCCGCGCGAGCACGTGCACCGCGCGAGTGGCCGCCTTCGCGTCCGATCGCCGACATGTGGGCCCGGTCGCGGCTCACTGCTTCGCCGCCTTTTCTGCCCGCCACGCGTGCCTCATCGGACGTGAATTCGTGGGCCGTCCCCTTCGCATGAGCAGCTCGACCGCCCTTGCTTGCAATCTCACGCTG
>DASXIH010000419.1:0-6610 GCA_036498125.1 Thermoanaerobaculia bacterium | reverse complement strand
CGCCGCCCGACACGTTGGGAAGCGTGCCGCACATGTCGGGAACGACGCCTGACACGTCGGGAAGGGCGCCGCGTGTGTCGGGAAGGACGCCGCGCGTGTCAGGAAGGGCGCCGCGCGTGTCGGGAACGACGCCGCGTGTGTCGGGAACGACGCCCGACGTGTCGGGAAGCCGTCCGCACTTGATGGAAAGAATTCTGCCGCTGTGCGGGCGGCGGAGAATCCGATTACCTGGCGGGTACGCTCTCGCGCGATGTTTCCGCTGCGGTCCAGGTGCAAAGCGCTGTTTTGTCGGCGCCGGACAATTTGGCTCGCGGATGGAGCGGGAGATAGAACCAGAGGGGCATGTCGTCTTGTTTGACCTCGTCGCAGATGGCTTTGAGCTTGTGGAGCTTCCGCTTCTGCGTGTAGGTGCCCCATTCGGAGAAGTTCAACTCATGGCGGCCCGTGTTGACATCTCGGGCGAGGAGCCATGAGATCGGCGCGGCGCTGTTGTACCAGGGGTAGACGGTCTTATTCGAGTGGCAGTCGTAGCAGGAGCGCTCGAAGATGCTCTCGACGTTCGCGGGAACGGGCGCCGACGCGATGAGCGTCTTCGTCGGGTCGACCGGCGGATTCACATGGGACGTCCGGATGAACTGTGCGACCACCACGAAAACGACGATGACGATGAGTGCGATCTTTAGAAATTTCTTCATGACGATAGAACCGTGAAGAGCCGGCTGAGAGCCGGCCCTTCGCAAATTGTTGCTATTCGATGACGTCGCCGTAGGCTCTGAGCTGGTCGAGGATGACTTTCTTATCGCCGACGGCGACGATCGTGATCTTCGACGGATCGATGAACTGCTGTGCGGCGTGCTGCACGTCAGCCGGTGTGACCGCGTAGAGGCGCTGCACGTAATTGCGCAGGTAGTCTTCGCCGAGGCCATGGACGTCGACGAACGCGAGCTGGTTCGCGATCGCGGCACGCGCCGAGTTGCGAAGCACGAAGATGCCCGCGGCATTGCGCTGGATCGCCAGCAGTTCCTCCGCCGTCGCCGGCGTGTTGCGGATGCGATCGATCTCGCCGAGGATCTCGTGGATCGACGCGCCGGTGTCCTTCGTCGTGACGTCGGCGATCTCGACCCACGATCCCGCGCCGAGGCGGTTGCCGATCTGGCTTGTCGGCGAATACGTGTAACCCTTCTGTTCGCGGATGTTCGACGTGATGCGCGAGCCGAACGTGCCGCCGAGGAGCGCGTCCATCACCAGATACGACGTGTAGTCGGGATTCGTCGACTCGATCGACGGCAGGCCGACGTACAGCGTCGTCTGCACGGCGCCCGGACGGTCGACGAGATAGACGACGCGCTTTCCGACCGGCGCCACCTGGGGCACGGACGGCGAGTTGCCGCGCTTCCACGATGCGAAGCCGGCGCGGATCGCGCTCTCGATCACCGCGGGATCGAAGCGGCCGACGACGTAAAGGCGGGCGCGCGCGGCGCCGTAGTTCCGGTCGTAGAACGACTTGACCTGATCGAGCGTGTAGCCTTCGAGCATCGCCTGCGTCGGGAAGTAGCGGCCGTACGCCGAGTTCGGGAAGAGCGCGCCGTAGAACTTCTCGGACGCGAGTGGCTGCGGCTGTGCGCGCTGCAGGGCGAGCTGGCGAATCGAGTCCTGCTTGATGCGCGCGAGGTCGGTCTCCGGGAAGAGCGGATGTTCGACGACGTCCGCCAGCAGCGCGATGAAGCGCGGAGCCGACTCGCTGAAGACGTCGCCGCCGAGGGTGACGAGATTCACGCCGGTGTTGACGTTGAGATCGTCGCCCATCGACGCCGTCTCGCGGGCGATCTGTTCGGCCGTCCGCGACGTCGTTCCCTCCTGCAGCATCTCGCCCGTCAGGTCGGCGAGCCAGGTCTCGTTCGGTCCTTCGTCGGCGTTGCCGGTCTGAATCGCGAGCCGTACGGTCGTCTTCGGCACGCTGCCGTACTGCACCAGGCGGACGCCGAGTCCGTTCGGGAGGTCGAACTTCGTGACGACCGGCAGCGTGAACGGCTTCGCAGGCGCGGCAGCCGGCGGAAGTTCCCTGTTCGTCGTGACGGCGGTCGTCGTCGTGATCGTCGTGGTGCTCGTGGTCGGTTGCTGCGTCTGCGCGAATGCAGCGCCCGTGATGAGGAGCGCGGCGAGTGTGAGGTTCATCGTTCGCATCGTCGTCGTCTCCTATTTCCCGGGGATGACCGTGAGGATCGTCCGGTTGCCCGGCCGCAGATACTCCTGCGCGGCGTGCTGGATCATCTCCGGCGTGATCTGCGCGAACCGCGGCTCGATCGAGTTGATCTCCTGCGGGTTGTCGTTGAAGAGCGCGAACGACGCGAGAAGATCGGCCTTCCCGAATCCGTACGAGCCTTCGATCTGGTTGTACAGATCGCTGCGCATTTTCAGCTTCGCGCGGTCGAGCGTCGCCGCGTCGACCGGCTGCGTCCGGAGCTGCTCGATGTCGGCGTCGATCGCCTTCAGGATGTCGTCGGACGACTTGTCTTTGTCGTGGAAGAGCGAGATCGTGTAGATCGTCGGGCCGTTGATGTCGAACATGTTGCCGAGGGCGTTGATCGACGAGCTGACGTCGCCGGTGAGCCCGCGCTTTTGCACGAGGTCCTGGTACAGCGTGCTGTCCTTCCCGGTGGCGAGGATCATGTCGATGAGGCCGAGCGCGTAGTAGTCGTTCGTCCCCTGCGGCGGCGCGTGATAGCCGATCGCGAGCGCCGGGCGGTTCGCCTTCTCGTCGTTGATGCTGGCGCGCTTTTCCTGCTCCTGGCGCGGCTCGGTGATGTCGGCTTTCGGCGGCTGGGGCTGCGCCGGGATGCCGCCGAAGTACTGCTTGACCCACGCCATCGCCTGCGCCGGCTCGAAGTCGCCGGTGATCGCGAGCGAGGCGTTGTTCGGGGCGTAGTACGTCTTGAAGAAACTGCTCGCATCCTGCAGCGTCGCCGCTTCGATGTCGTGCAGGTCGCCGTAGAAGTTGTGGGCGTTGTACCAGTTCGTGTTCGCGTACTGCGGCATCTGCAGCCACGGGAAGCCGCCGTACGGACGGTTCAACACGTTCACGCGGACTTCGCTGCTGACGACGCCCTTCTGGTTCGTCAGGTTGTCCTCCGTGATGGCGAGGCCTTTCATCCGGTCGGCCTCGGCCCAAAGCATCGTCTGGAGCGTGTTCGACGGCACGATCTCGAAGTAGTTCGTGAAGTCGAACCGCGTCGAGCCGTTCAGGACGCCGCCGTTCGCCTCGACCAGCTTGATGAACTGCAGCTTGCCGAGGTTCTGCGAGCCCTGGAACATCAGGTGCTCGAACAGGTGGGCGAAACCGGTGCGGTCTTTCGGCTCCACGCGGAAGCCGATGCCGTAATAGACCGCGGTCGTGACGATGGGCGCCGTGTGGTCCGGCGAGAGGACGACCCGCAGTCCGTTATCGAGCTTGTGGTACTCGACCGGAACGGTGAGCGAGTTGTTCACCGGGGCGGCCATCGGCACCACTGCAGGTTGTCTTACCGGCGCGGTTCCCGGTTCGGGAGCCGGCGGCGGTGCGGTATTCGTTGAAGAGCAGGCAGCACAGAAGAGCGCAGCTATCGCGCCCGCGCGAAGCAAGGACTTCATCCGTTTCCTCCAGGTAGTCGTTACGCCGAAAGCTTTTCCCAGTCGCCCTCGGGCGCATCGATCGCGAGGGCGAGTCCACCATCCGATCCGATGAACACCGGATCTTCCATGTAGCGTACTTTGCCGCCCCCGACCTGTTCCAGTGCTTTTTCCAGCGCTTCCGAAAGGCCCTGGATGAGGCCGCCGCCGCCAGAGACGATGATGTTGTTGCGTACCCGCTCCTGGAACTCCGGCTCGACGCGCGCGAGAAGGTCGAGCATCGTCTCGACGACCGGAGCCACGATCGTCTCGCACGCCGCCTTCATCTCGTTGGTAATGTCGAGCTCCGTCGGGACGCCCCTCACGGGCGCCGTGACGACCGCCTTCTGCGGCGTGTCGCCGACAAAGGAGTACTTCTCCTTCCAGTCGCGCACCATGTAGATCGTGACGTTCGCCTGCGGGTAGCGCTCTTCGATCAGCTTGAGGAGCTGTGTGTCGATCGAGTCGCCGGCGACAGTGAGCGTGCGCTGGTCGTCTTCGGTCGGGTAGCGGCCCTTCATGACGCAGAAGTCGGTGGTGCCGGCCCCGATGTCGACGATCATCGTGTGCAGCAGCGCGTCGAGGCCGTACGCGACGGCGAACGGCTCGCTCACGATCAGCAACGAGTCGACGATCCCTTTCATCGAGTTGCGGAGGTACTGCTTGTTCGTCCGCAGCGCCGCGGCGGGGACGCCGACGACGGCGCGGACGTTCGAGGCGTCGACCTTCCCGTTCGCGCTGACGCCGACCAGCCCGAGGAGGTGCTTGAGCAGCTCGCGGACGGCTTCGACGTCCTTGTCCGATCCTTCCTTCAGGAGACCGCGCTCGAGCGGCCGGTGAAGATCGAGCATCGTGCGGTTCGCGACGGCGTCGTGGCCGATGAGCACCGACCGCTTCAGGATCTTCTTCGCCACCATGTCGGCGGGCCAGCCGACGAAGGAGTCGACGACGAAGCGCTCGCCGTTCGACGCCGAGATGGCGCTGCGCGAGGTTCCGAGGTCAATGCCCACGTGGAGTATGTCCGCCATTTCTAAGTCCCCTCTTTCGAATATTTCTCGATTCCCTGGAACAAGGCACTCGCGATCTGCTGCCGGTACTCGGCACGCTGGAGCATGGCGACCTCGCTGGGGTTCGACATGCAGCCGACTTCGGCGAGGATCGCCGGCATCTCGGTCGCGACGAGCACGATGAACGGCGCGCGCTTGACGCCCCAGTTCTCGAGGCCGCGATCGTTCGTCTTCAGGTTCGTGAAGAGCTGCCCCTGGACGGCGGCCGCGAGGCGCTGCGACTCGTCGCGTCGCGCGTCGGCGTAGATGCCGTCGAGGAGCTTGCGTAAATCGGCTACCGAATAGCCGGAGACGCGGTTCTCGTCCGCCGCGAGCTTCGCGAGCGACGGATCCTTTGTCGGCCCGAGGTAGTACGTCTCGACGCCGTGCTCGCTGGTGTGCTGCTCGATCGAGTTCACGTGGATCGAGACGAAGATGTCGCTGTCGGACTGATTCGCCAGGCGCGCCCGCTCGCGGAGCGGAATGAGCCGGTCGTCGGCACGGGTGGTGATGACCTCGAAGCCGTTCTTCCGGAGGAGCTGCGACAGGCGGCGCGCGACGTCGAGCGTGACGTCTTTCTCGCTCAGGAGGGCGGGGGAGGTGGTGCCCGGATCGTTGCCGCCGTGTCCGGCGTCGATGACGACCCGGTGGACGGAGAGCGGAAGGGCGTTGATGCTCATCCCGCCCGAGTCGATGACCGACGCCGGGGCGACCGGCCGTCGCGCCCGGTTGATGATGATCCTGGCGGGGGCGATCGTGTCGTGCGCCGGGGTCGGATTCGACGCGAGGTAGGTCGAGCCGGCGAGCAGCAAAAAGAGGATGAAAAGCGGCGTCCGCTTCAGCCAGACGCGGAAGGTCCGGTTCGAGTTCCGGACAGAGCGCGGCGGGAGACCTCGTATGGTGTCGAGGTTTTCGGCGAAGGCCTGCCTGAGCAGGCGACGCTTCACGCGGTCCGTACGCGCGGTCATGCCTGCGGGATTGTACCTGTGCACAGTGCACAGCGCACTGTGCACAGGGTTCGGGTCAGCTACGGCTTCGGCATCTCGAAGACTTTGTCGTCGACTTTGGCGTTCAGATGGATCTCGCTGAAATGCCGGGTGGAACTGAGAAACGGATTGGCCGACTCGAGCTCGAATGTGTGCGGAAGTTTGAGGCCGCCCACCTCGCGATAGTCCGAGTAGTCGATCTGGGTCGGGACGTCGCCGATCGGGAGCGACCTCAGGATCACGCGCCGCACGAGCAGCCCGTTTTCAGCGTCGAAGTAGAGCCGCTGCCGGACCTTCGGCGCGATGGTGCTCTGCAGGACGTACACCTCGCGATCATTGATCTTGTCCTTCCGGACGACGCGCGCGTCCGCCGGCACGTCCTCGGGCGTGACGAATTGCAGCGCGTGATTCTGCTCCTCCAGCTGGTCGCGCTGTTCCGCGCTCATCTCGCGGGTTCCGTTCTCCTTATTGGAGGACCAGCCGCTCGTGGCCGTCAGCACCATGGTCGCCGCAGGCGTCGAGGAGCGCATCTTTCCGTCTTTCCTCGAGACCTCGATTTCCGACTCGCCGTTCGCCGTTTTGCGGGTCCCCTTCATCGTGACGGTCGAGAGCGCGCTCTTGTCGGTCTTCCCGAACGCCGCCGCGTACTTCGCGACGACCTCATCGCGCGCCGGCATCGCCGGCCGCTTCCGTTCCGGCATCGGGAACGGCACCGTCGCCTGCGGCAGCGAGACGAGAGCGACAGGGTTCGTCGACCCGCGATGGCAGGTGTTGCAGGTGACGACCGGCCGCTTGTTGAAGAACTTGTCATTCGTATCGAAGACGAGCTGGATCATCTCGCGCGCGGTCTTCTTCTCCGACTTGGCGTCCGAGGCGAAGTCGACCTCCTTGTTGTCCTTCACGACGTGGCAATAGTCGCAGCCGACGCCGAGG
>DASXIH010000418.1:0-7930 GCA_036498125.1 Thermoanaerobaculia bacterium | reverse complement strand
CTCCCGACTCCCGACTCCCGACTCCCCATAACGCATAACGCGTAACGCATAACGGTTTACAATAACCCTCGGTCCTTCCGATGAGACGACAGCTACCCTGGCTCGCAGCGGTCATCCTTCCGTTTTGTGCCGGCGCATCGGCGTATGTCGCGCTGATGCCGCTGCTGAGGTCTGACGACCCGATGCCTTCGCACCCGCCGGCGATCCGGCGCGTGTCGATCGAGGCGCCGCCGCCCGCCGCACCTGAGCTACCGCCCTCGGAGCCTTCGGCCGAAGTGCCGACGCTCAGCCAGTCGGCGAAGCATGAGATCGAGCAGCGCGAGCACGCGCTCGCCTCCGAGCTGAAGAAGATGTGGACCACCGATCCGGAGCGCCTCGTGAACGTCATCGACAACGCGTCGATGAGCGCTCCCGCCTCCCCCTCGGTCTCGATGCTCCTCGCGATCGCGCATGCCGAGACGAACGGCCACATCCTCGACGTCTCGGAAGCGGGCGCGGTCGGGCTGGCGCAGGCCACGCCGGTCGCCATCCGCCAGGAGAACATGTTCGACGGCGGCAAGTTGTTCGTCACGCCCGACTATCTCACCGGCTCGCGCGCGTACATCATGAAGAAGCCCCTCGGCGACGCCGACACGATCGCATCGCTGGTCGTCGCGCGCGACACGGCCGAGGTGCGCGCCAAGGCGCTGCGCCTCCTCGACTCCGCGTTCACGCTCCGGCGCGAAGGCGTCGACGAGCTGACGCTCCTCGAGATCTTCGCGTCGCCGCGGTACGCGCCGTCGATCGAAGACGCCGACGCGCACAATCTCGAAGTCCTCCGGCGGCTGAAGACACTGCTCAAACACGGCAACCGCGCGCAGCTCCGCGCGTTCCGCGACAAGACGCGGCGCGAGTACCGCGCGCTGAAGCAGACGCAAGTCGTCACCTGGGCGCGCTACCAGCACGACCTGATCGCGAAACGCGACCGGATGCTGGAGCAGCACTTCCACGCACCGGCGAAACGCGTCTGGAAGGAAGACCCGTACGAAGCCGGCGAGTACCTCGGCGACGCGCTCGACGTCCGCTTCTCGGCGACGAAGCAGGCGGCGTTCCTCGTCCGCCACCTCGAGCGCAAGGCGCGGGAAGCGAAGAAGCTCGCCGGCAGGCAGGGCAACGTCAACGAGATGACCGCCGCGCTCTACAACGGCGGATCGCACAACGTGAAGCGCATGCTCGCGGGCCTCATCGTCTCGCTCCCCGAAACGGAGCGCTACATGAAGAAGGTCCCCGCCACCGCCCGCCGCCTCGAGCTCGCCGCGGGCACGTACGACATCTCGCACGAGCGCACGCTGCGGTAAGACGCAACCCCCTCATCCGGCCTTCGGCCACCTTCGCCCCCGCTTCGCGGGGGCGAAGGGTAATTACATAGGAGTTTCGTCATTACCCTTCGCCCCGCGAAGCGGGGAGAAGGTGGCCGAAGGCCGGATGAGGGGCAACGGCTTACGCAGCGTCCCTTAGAACCCGATCCGAAACTCGGCGCCGCCGGCGGGGCGGTTGCCGAGGGAGTAGGGAAAGGCGTGGTTGTTCAGGATCTCCTGGACGATCGTGAGGCCGAGGCCGCGGCCTTCGCGTTTGGTGGTGAAGAACGGCGTGAAGAGATCGTGCGCCGCTTCGGGAGCGATGCCGGTGCCGCTGTCGGCGACGGTGAGGGTGTTGTCGTGCAGCGTCACGTCGATCGTTCCCTCGCCGCCGATCGCATCGATCGCATTGCGGAGAATGTTGATGACCACCTGTTCGAGTTGCGACTCGTCGGCGTCGATCGGCGTCTCTTCGAGGTCGAGCTTGATCGCGATATTTCGGGCTTCGAGGTCCGGTTTGAGCAGCGCGGCGACGCGGGTGATGAGTTCGCGCGCGTTCACTCGCGTCCGATTCGGCTGCGGGATGCGGACGACGTCGGCAAATGCGGCCATGAAGCGATTGAGCGCATCGACGCGCGACGACGCGATCGTCAGCGCGTTCGTGAAGTCGGCGCGGTCTTCTTCGCTCACCTGCGGCGCGTATCGCAGCGACGACTCCAGCAGCGAGCGCACCGCGCCGACGGAGTTGTTCACTTCGTGCGACATCATCCGGATCAGCTTCTCGTACGCCGCTTTCTCCGATAGCCGCAGCTCCTCGGTCAGCTCCTCGATCACGAAGAACGTCTTCGCGAAGCCGCGGTCGCGGAACTCGGCGCGCCACACTTTCAGCCGCCGCGGCCCGGCGTGGCTCACGAGCCGCGACTCGCCGACGTGCAGCGTGCGGATCTCGGTCAGGAGCTCCGGCGTCATCACCGCTCGCGCGGCGGGATTCATCTGTTCGATCTTGCCTTCGAAGTCGCAGACCACGACGCCGCTCGGCGACGCCGCGATGATGCGATCGAGCAGCTGGTGCTGCTCCTCGGCCGCCAGGCGCTCGTCGCGCAGGCGATCGATCATGTCGTTGTAGACGGCGATGAGGGAGTCCATCTCCGGCTGGCCGACCGGCACGAATCGCGACGTGAAGTCGCGCTCCGCGATCAGCTCCGCGCCGGTCGCGATGAGGTCGAGCGGCACGAAGAGCGCGCGCACGAGCCGGTAGCTGATGACGATCGAGACGACGAAGATCGCCTCGACGGCGAACAGCATCAGCTCGTTCTCCATCAGCACGAACACAGCGGCCGCCGCGAGGACGACGTGCAGGATGACGAAGTAGAGGAGGATCTTGGTGCGGAGGCTCATGCCCTCTCCGCCGCGATCCCGTACTTTTCCAACCGTCGGTACAGCGCGGCGCGGCTGAGGCCGAGGGCGTCGGCGGCGCGGGTGAGGTTGCCGTCGTAGTGGCGCAGGCACTTCTCGATCATGGCGCGCTCAATCTCGTCGAGCGTCATGGCGCCGGCCTCGGGGAGCGATTCTTCGCGGGCAGTGGACGGCGCGGCGTCGCGGACGGCGGCGAAGTCGTCGACGTCGAGCTCCCGCTTTCCGCGGACGAGCACCGCGCGCTCGATGAGCTGCCGCAGCTGGCGCACGTTGCCGGGCCAGTTCTGGCCGCGCAGCCACTCCATCGCGCGCGGCGTGATCGACTCGACCTCCACGCGGTACGCCTCGGCTGCGCGGCGTAAGGCGTGCTGGGCGAGAGACGCCACATCGCCGCGCCGCTCACGCAGCGGCGGCAGTTGCACGGTGATGAGGTTCAGGCGATAGAACAGGTCCTCGCGGAACTGGGCGTTCCCGGCGAGATCGCGGTTCGTCGCGGAGATCACGCGCACGTCGACGCTGCGCGGCCGGCTGGAGCCGAGGACCTCGAACGTCCGGTCCTGCAGCACGCGGAGCAGCTTCACCTGCGACGCCGGATCGAGCTCGCCGATCTCGTCGAGGAAGATCGTCCCGCCGTCCGCCGTCTCGAAGCGGCCCTTCCGATCCTGCCGCGCGTCGGTGAATGCGCCGCGCACGTGGCCGAACATCTCGCTCTCGAACAGCGTGGATGAGATTCCGCCGAGGTTCACCTTCACGAACGGCTTCACGCGGCGCGCGCTGTTGCGGTGCAGCGCCTCGGCGATCAGCTCCTTGCCGGTGCCGCTCTCGCCGGTGATGAGCACCGAGGCATCGGTCGGCGCCACGCGGCCGACGAGATCGAGCACGCGGAGCAGCGCCGGATCGCTGCCGATGATGTTCGAGAAGTCGTAGCGTTCGTCGAGCTCCGCGCGCGACGACGCTGCCTCGGCGCGTTTTGCGTCGACGAGCCGGAGCGCCGTCTCGATCGACTCGAGGACGCGCGCGTTCGACCACGGCTTCGTGATGAAGTCGGCCGCGCCGAGCTTCATCCCCTCTACCGCGAGCTCGATCGAGCCCCACGCCGTCAGCAGGATGACCGGCACGCTCGCGTCGACCGCGCGAAACCGCGAGAGCAGCTCCAGCCCCTCGGCGCCGGTCGTCTGGCGCGAGAAGTTCATGTCCTGGATGACGAGCGAAGGGCGCTCACGGCGGAATGCCGCGAGCGCCTCGTCCGGCGTCCCCGCCGATGACGACCGCTGCCCGTGCTGCTTCAGCAGCAGCGCGAGCGATGCGGTGATGGAGGTGTCATCGTCGACAATGAGAATCACAGAGTTGTTGCTACTCGTAGCGCAGCGCCTCCGCGGGCTCGATCCGCGACGCCAGCCAGCTCGGGTATGCGCCGCAAAGTAGCGTGATGCCGTAGATGACCGCAAGCGCGCTGACGAAGCCGGCGGAGAACTCGGCGGGCGTCACGAGGTGCATGAATCCGAGGAGCGGAAGCTGGAGCACGATCACGACGCCGAGGATCACCGCGAGCGTCGCGAGGATCGCCACCTCGGCCATCACCTGACGCCGTACGCCGGCACCGGTGGCGCCGAGGGCGCGGCGAAGACCCATCTCGCGCATGCGGCGCGTGACGGTCTGCCACAGCACACCGGTCAGGCCGAGGGCGACCATGCTGATCAGAAACAGCGCGATGACGGCGAGGAGCGCGAGTGGAGCAATGCGCTCGTTCAGACTGTGCCGCCGCATCTGCTCCATCCGCTGGATGGTGAACGTCACGTCGGGCGCCAGGGCATGGAGACGATCGTTCAGCTGCCGTTCGAACGCGGCGGAAGTGCCGGGCCGCACCGTGAACACGAGGTTTCTCGCTTTCGGCCTCTGCGGCTTGTTCAGCGAGGTGCGGAAAAAGACCATCCGGGTCTGCGGACCGGAAAACTCGCCCGACTTCCGGACCGGCGGGATGACGCCGACGACTCGAAGCTCTTTCGGACTCGACGCGTCGGCTTCAAATCCTTCCGCCGGCAGCTTCTGACCGACCGCCGCGTCGATGGAGCCGAAGATCGACTTCGCGGCATCGGTGTCGACGACGATGGGGAGGTAGCTCAACGCTTCGTCGTCCGGAACGAACCAGCGTCCGCGGAGCACATTCAAACCCATCACGCGCGCGTAGTCGTCCGATGCGAAATCGGCGGTGACGTCGGTGCGGCGGCTTTTCGGCCCCAACCCGGAGGTCCACTCGTTGTTCGAGTACGGCGACATCGCATCCCAGGCGACGGCCTCGATCTGCGGCATCGTCCGCAGCTCGCGGGCGAGGCGGTCGATGAGGTGCGCGTCAGCGTAGAGCTTGGGATCGATGCCGACCGGCGTCTTCATCGACGTGTCGGTCCCGGAAGCCGCGTGCTCGACGGGGTTTTCGACTTCGACCACCCAGACGTTCTTCCACTGGAAGCCGAGCGGCGCGTTCCAGCGGCGCAGCATCGACACGCCCATCGTGACGACGGCGAAGACGATCAGGAAGGAGAAGAAGATCTCGATCATCACGAGCGCATTCGCGCGCTTGCGATGCCAGACCAGTCTCAAGAGATGAAGAATCATGCTGCACCTCCACGAAGGGCGAGAACGGGATCGAGGCGCGACATGCGCCACGCGGGATAGACGCCGGAGAGGACGCCGAAGAAGGTCGCGATGAGCATTCCGTAGGCGAACACGCGCGCGTTCACTTCGAACACGGCGCGGACGAACGACAGCTGGCTGACGTAATGGAGCACGATCGTCGAAAGCACGAAGCCGATGACGCCGCCGATGAGCGTCAGCACCACGTTCTCGGCGACGAACTGCAGGACGAGCGCGCCGCGCGACGCGCCGAACGCCTTCCGCACGCCGATCTCCGAGCCGCGCTCCATGATTCGCGAGAGGTTGAGCGTGACGAGGTTGAGCACCGGAAGGGTCATGAAGAGCAGCGCCGCCGCGGCGCAGACGGCAACCAGGATGAGGGCGGCGGAATCGGATTTGTTCTGCGTCAGGTCGCGCGCCGTCGCTTCGAACGGGGTGTCGAGGCCGGTGCGCATGGTCGTGTATAGCTTCCGGTCGAGCGGAAACGCCTTGAGGCTCGACTGGAACTCCGCCTTCAGCCGCGGAAAATCGGACCGGCTGTGCGCCAGCACGATTCCGTTGAAGCCGCCCATGAAGTTGTGGCGATAGTCCGACGACTTGAGCGTGCCGATGGGGACCCACGCGTCGGAGTAGGCCGCGAGGCGCGTGAACGAGACGCGCGGAACGACGCCGATGACGCGGAAGCTGTCGCCGTCGAGAACGAACGTCTTGCCGATCGACGGCTGGCCATCGAACAGCTTCTGCCGCAGCTCCTCGCTGATGACGGCGACGTGCGCCCCCGCGGCGTCTTCCTGCGACGCATACGGCCGTCCTTCGAGGAAACGGAAGTCGAGGATGTTCCAGTAGTCGCCGTCGGTATGTTTGACGTCGATGTCGATGCGTGACTGACCGCGATAGATCGCCGTCGAGTGCGGGTTCGAGTAGATGGTGCTGCGCTCGATGCCGTGCAGCGGCCGCATCCAGCCGTCGAGCAGCGCGTACCCCGGCTCGGTCGACTGCGTCATGTCCGGCCCGCGCTCGGTGACGCGCTGGATCATCAGCACGCGCCCGAACCGCGACTCCGGCGCCCGCGGCGCATAGAAGTTGTCGAGCACCGCCGTCGCCACCATCAGCACGACCAGCGTCATGGAGATGCCGAAGAGGGAGATGAAGGTGAAGAACTTGCGGCGTGCGAGGACCTTGAGGGCGAGTTTGAAGTGGCTGCGCATCACGCCACCTGCCGGCCGTCGAACAGGCGCACGATGCGGTCGGTTTGTTTCGCGAAACGCTCGTCGTGGGTGACCATGACGACGGTGGTCTTCAGCTCGCGGTTCAGGCCGTGGAGGATCTCCATGATCTCTTCGCCCATCTGCGAGTCGAGGTTGCCGGTGGGCTCGTCGGCGAGGAGGATGCGCGGCTTGCCGACGATGGCGCGGGCGATGGCGACGCGCTGCTGCTGGCCGCCGGAGAGCTGCGTGGGAAAGTGATGGACGCGCGAGGCGAGGCCGACGCGGTCGAGCGCCGCGAGCGCCAGCTTCCGGCGGTCCTTCGACGCCATGCTGCGGTACAGCAGCGGGATCTCGACGTTGTCGACCACCGTGAGGTCGGGGACGAGGTGGAAGCTCTGGAAGACGAAGCCGAGCTTCTCGTTGCGCAGATCCGCGAGCTGGTTCCGCGTCATGCCGTTCACGATCGTGCCGTCGAGCGCGTAGCGGCCCGATGTCGGCACGTCGAGGCAGCCCAGGATGTTCATCAGCGTGGACTTCCCGGAGCCCGAGGAGCCCATCACGGCGATCATCTCGCCCGGCTCGACGGTGAGGTGAATTCCGCGCAGCGCGTGCACGGGTGCGTCGCCCATCTGATAGACCTTGGCCACCGCATCCAGCTCGATGACCGGCCCGCTCGCGGAGGTGTCGATTCGTGTCGTCATGGGGATCACCTCAGAACCCTCCGCTCGGACCGCGGCGGTTGCCCTGTCCGCTGGCCGGCTGCAGTGGGTTGGTCGCCGCCGGCGCCGGCGCCGACCCGGGTTGTGTCGAGCCGATCACGACGTTGGTACCAGCGCCGATGTCGGCGGCCACGAGCTGCGTTCGCGTGCCGTCGGTGAGGCCGGTCTTGACGACGTGCTTCGTGAGCTTGCCTTGCGCGTCCACCGTCCACAGCGTGCCGACGCGCGGCCCGCCGCCACCGGCGCCGCCTCTCGCACCCGGCCCCGCACCGGCTCCGCGCGTGCGGGTCGCCGACGCTGCGGAGGCCGCCGCAGCTGCAGGCGCCGCAGAATCACCGGCGCTGGGGGGAGTGAACCGAAGCGCGGCCGCTGGAACGGTCAGCACGTTCTCCGCGCTCCCGGTCACGAACTTCACCGTCGCGGTCATCCCGGGCAGCAGCTTGCCGTCGGTGTTTGCCACGGCCACGACGGCCGTGTAGCTCACGACGTTGTTCACCGTGGCGGAGTTGAGTCGCACCTGGTTGACCGTCCCCGAGAACTGCTGGCCCGGATATGACTGCACGCTGAAGCTCACCGGCTGCCCCGTGTGGATCTTGCCGATGTCGCTCTCGTCGACCGA